>JBKJXT010000217.1:0-4884 GCA_046716205.1 Actinomycetota bacterium | reverse complement strand
GTCCGGGATCGGCGTCGGCAGGACGACGTCGAAGACGGAGATGCGGTCGGTGGCCACCATTAGCAGATGCTCGCCGGCGTCGAAGAGTTCTCGAACCTTGCCAGACGCCACCCGCGGCAGGCCGATCTTGCCGGCGAGGGCCGTCAGCTCCTCCCGCTGCTCCTGTGTGAATGCCGGGCTTTGGCTCACGATTACCTCCATCGTGTCGATGAACTGTTCGTTCGTGAGGTCCTGGCCTCTCTTCGCCAGGTCGAGCAGTCGCCTGAGCTTGCGCTCGAGCGCACGTCCGACCTTCACTTGGCGCTGGACCTCATCGAGCTGCCGTGCGATCAGGTGGTGCAGATCCGCACTCTCGCCGTCGAGAGCGGTGCGTATCTCGTTGAGCGCCAAGCCGAGTTGCCGGAGTGCCAGGATCCGGTAAAGCCGCTGCACCTCCTTCCGTCCGTACAGCCGGTAGCCAGAAGCAGTGCGCTGGCTTGCCACCAAGAGACCGATCCGGTCGTAGTGGTGCAGCGTTCTGACGGTCAGCCCCGTTGAGGTGGCCAGCTCCCCGATCGTGTAGTGCTTGTTGTCCACGAGGCCGACGATAGACGCTGTCGTTACGTCAGGGTCAAGTGGTCGCGTGAAAGCCGTGTTGCGTTCGCCATCGCCACACCAGATCGTCAGACGCGTGTTCTAGAACCACATCGCGATTCCGATCGCGGCACCTCCTACCACGACCCATGCCTGCGCGATGCGCGTCAACAGCAACACGGCAAGCGCAGCAAGGCCGATGGCGATCGTCGGGACGTCGATGATCGCTCGGGCGCCGAGATGCAGCATCACGCCCACCATCAACCCGATCGCGGCAACGTTGACCCCGTCGAGCACATCGCGCGCCCACGGCTTGCGCTGCACCAGCCGGATAACCGGCCGTAGCAGCGCCACGAGCACGAACGACGGAAGGAAGATCCCGAGCGTCGCCAGCAAGGCGCCCGGCGCGCCCTGCACCACGTAGCCGATGAACGTCGCAGTCGTGAAGACGGGCCCCGGCGTCATCTGTCCGACGGCGAGCGCATCGACGAGTTGCTGCTCGGTGAGCCAGCCGAGCCGCTCCACCAGGTCACCGTGCAGGAACGCGAACAGCACGTAACCGCTTCCGTACACCAGCGCGCCGATCTTGAGGAACACGAGGAAGAGCCGATCAAGCGATGCGTTCGCGACGGCGGTGACAAACGAGGGCCACGCGAGCAACGGCAGGAGAGCGGCGTGGCCGGCGCCCCGGCGCGTCGAGCCACGGGCCGCCCACACGATCGCGCCGCCGCCTGCCATCAGCGCCAGTTCGTACACATCCAGTAGGTACAGCACCGTTGCAAACACACCGACCGCTACGAGCAGCGGGGAACGCTTCGTCGCGGCGGGAACGAGATTGATGAGGGCAACCGCGATGATCGCGATGACGACGGGCTCCACACCGTAGAGCAATCCTTCCGCTGCCGGCGTCGTGCCGTAGCGAACGTACGCCCACGCGAGCGCCAGCACGATGAGCATCGCGGGCACGATGAACGCCAGACCCGCAACGACCAGCCCGGGCCACTTCGCGCGGCGGTACCCGATCGCGATCGCCATCTCGGTCGAGTTCGGACCCGGGATGAGGTTCGTCGCCCCAACGAGATCGAGGAACTCCTGTTCGTCGAGCCAGGCGCGCTTGCGCACGATCTCGCCGTGCATCATCGCGATGTGCGCTGCCGGTCCGCCGAGCGCCGTCACGCCGAGCCTGAGGAACAGTCGCGCGATGGCCGCGGGCTTCGATGACTCCCCGTCGTCTGCCGAGCGTCGATATGTGGCCACACACGTTTTTAACCCATGGGAGCTGGGTAACCCGGTTGCGTCACCGACCGGCGCGCGCCCGCTACACGATCGCGAGGGAACCAACATGATGATCAGCGCCACGATCGACTGCGACCACTGTCAGAGCGCCGGATCCGTAGTGCGAGGGATCTGCCAGGTGTGCATGAGTGAGCACGAATCGGCGAGACGGTGGAACGTCGTGCCGCTTCCGCGGGTCACGAGCCAAGCTGCGCCCGTCGACTTGAACGTCCGAACCGACCGCTGAGTTCCCCTGAACCCCTGAGGGGCCGCTCCGGCGGCCCTTCCCGTTTTTCCGGTTCGTCCGCCTTGCCCGTCACCCGGGTTGAGCGTATGCTTTGAGCAACTGCTCAAACTAATGGAGGTGGGTCATGAACGGCGATGGATACGTGATCACGGTGTACCTGGTCTACGCGGCGGTGGCCATCGGGCTCACGATGTGGCTGGCACGGACGCTCTCCCAGAACGGGGCGCTGTTCCTCGAGGACGTCTTCGGGGACAAGCCGGGGCTAGCCACGGCGGTCAACCGTCTGCTCGTGACCGGCTTCTACATGCTCAACCTCGGCTACGCCTTCTACATCCTGCGGGGCACCAACGCGGCCAGCGCCCTCGAGGCGGTTCAGTACCTGGTGAATAGGCTCGCCCTGCTGCTCGTCACGCTCGCGCTGATCCATTTCGTCAACGTCGCGGTGTTCTGGAAGATCCGCGGCCGCGGCGAGCAGCGCCAGCTCCCGATGCCGGTCGCCCCCCAGGCAACGCTACAGGCGACCGCGCGCCAGAAGTGAGGGTGCGCGATGCCACGCTCCCCCAAGGCGCAGGCACCGGTCATCGAGGCGCCGGCGCAGAACGCGCAAGTGTTCGAGCCGCCGGATCGCGTCGGCGCGCCCACCACGCTCACGATCCTCTACGACGAACGGTGCGTGCTGTGCCGGCGCGCCGCGGCGTGGTTGCTGACCCAGCCCTGCCTGGTGACCGTCGAGCTGCTTCCGGCCGGGTCGGTGGAGGCGCGCGCCCGATACGGTGCCCTGCCGTGGATCGGCAGCGAGCTCGTCGCGGTCGATGAGCACGGCAACGCGTGGGTCGGCCCGGCCGCGTTCCTCGCGTGCATGTGGGCAACGGCTCGCTATCGCTCGTGGGCGTTCAGGCTGTCTCGGCCCGCGCTTGCGCCGCACGCCGAGACGTTCTTCAAGTGGATCTCGAAACGGCGAGACCGCTGGAGCCGATGGGTCGCAACCGACGATGAGGAATGCTCCTGGTGCAACCAACACGCTCCGCCGAAGCGTCCGAGTGCGTATGCGCTGTGTGAGAACAACCATCTGATGCCACCGGAAGCTCGCTTCTGCCGCGTGTGCGGCTCGGCGCGCCCGACGTAGGCTACTGATGATGGAACAGGTAAAGCGCACCGCGACGCGCGAGCGCATCATGGATGCGGCGCTCGAAACGCTCCGCGAGGAGGGTTTCGCCGCAACCACGGCTCGCGCGATCGCGCGTCGCGGGGATTTCAACCAAGCGCTGATCTTCTACCACTTCGGTTCGTTGCCGGCGTTGTTGCTCGAAGCGTTCCGCTCCGCATCCGAAGCGCAGGTATCGAAGTACCGCGCGGCTGCGGCGGAGGTCTCGTCGCTCGGTGACCTCGTCGAGATCGCGCGCACGCTCCACAAGGACGACCTCGACAGCGGAGCCGTCACCGCAGTCACGCAGCTGATGGCAGCCGCAGCCGCGGATCCCAACGTTGGTCACGCGATGCTCGATCGGTTCGAGGAATGGATAGCGATCGTGCAAGAGGCCCTACAGCGATCGATCTCAGAGCATCCGCTCGCCGCGCTCGTTCCGGTCCGCGAGGGCGCGTACGCGATCTGCGCGATGTTTCTCGGCATCGAGCTCATGAGCCGGCTCGCACCGGAGCGATCCGAAGCAGAAGCCGTGTTCGACATGATGGGCGCCGTCGCGGCGATCGTCGCCGAGATCCTTCCGGGCGCCGTGGAGCCGCCCGGGTCCTGAGGCTCCGGTAGGGTCAGCGTCCCGCAGAGTGGAGGGACCCGTCGATGCAGGTATCGCTCACCGGCTCTACCGGCCTCATCGGCAACGCGATCGCGCGCGCGCTGATCGCGCGCGGACACGAGGTCAGGGCGCTTGTGCGAGACGAAGCGCGCGCGCGCGCCCTCGTGCCGTCGGACATCCAACTCATCCCGGGGGACATCACCGACCCCGGCTCGCTCCCGGCCGCGTTCAAAGGAGCCGAAGTCGTGTTCCACGCCGCCGGGTTGCCAGAACAATGGGCGCGCGATCGGTCGGTCTTCGATCGCGTGAACCGCCAAGGGACGCGCAACGTCCTGGACGCAGCGCGTGCAGCAGGCGTCGAGCGTGTCGTCTACACCTCGACGATGGACGTGTTCCGAGCCGGCGAGGATGGCCTGCTGCGAGAGACCGAGATCGACCCCCACCCCAAGCACAGCGCGTACGAGCACTCCAAGCAGCTCGCCGAGCAGGAGGCCGATCGCGTGCGCTCGGAGGGTTTGGACGTCGTGTTCCTGAATCCTTGTTCTGTCTACGGGCCATCGCCCATCAAGACGGGGATGAACGAGTTCTTCGAGCGTCTGCTGGCCGGGAAGGCTCCCATGGTGCCACCGGGCGGAGCGTCCATCGCCTACATCGATGCCGTCGCGGACGCGCACGTCGCCGCGATGGATCGAGGGCGCTCCGGCGAGCGGTACCTGCTCGCCGACGGTCACATGACCATGAAGGAGCTCGCCGACCTTACGGTGAACGTCGCCGGTCTCGAGCGCACGCCGAAGGTAGCGCCGCGATGGTTGCTGTCGAGCGTCGCGGCGGTGATGGAGCCGCTGGGGAAGGCGTTCGGGATCAAGCCGATGGTCACGCGCGATGCGATCGCGTTCCTGATGTGGAACGCTCGCTGCGACACCACCAAGGCGCAGCGCGAGCTGGGCTACACACCGGTTCCGATCCCGGAAGGTGTGCGCCGCACGGTCGACGCGCTTCGCATGTGAACGAAGAAGGCGCCGCGCATACACGCGG
>JBKJXT010000216.1:0-2619 GCA_046716205.1 Actinomycetota bacterium | reverse complement strand
GGCGATGCCGCCGCCGACGATGACGAGGTCGTACATCAGGGCGCGAACCCTAGCAGCGCCCTGCGGGCGCTCAGATACGCCAGTGTGCGCGCATCCAGGTCCGGCGACCGCACCCGGGACACTTCATGTAGGTGTGGTACCGGCGCGGCAGGGTGATCGTCAGCGGCATCGCGAGACGAGGGAGCTCGCGGAACCGCACCGGCGACTCGCGCTTGCAACTCGAGCATTCGAGGGCGAGCGTGCCGAACGGTGACGGGCGCATCGAACCCTGGCTGAACAGAGCACGCTTGCCCAGGGGGTCGGGCTCGCGGGTCTGGCGGAGATGCTCGGCGAGCTGCTCGTCGATCAGCGTGCGGTCCCAGTCGTGGTCTTCAGTTGTTGCCATGGCCGTTGTTTACTCCAACAGGGGATGTCATGAGTTGACGGGCGATGTCGCGGTAGGCCTGCGCGCCCGGATGTCCCGTCGCGTACTTCAGGATCGACTTGCCGGCGCGCGGTGCTTCGGCGAAACGGATCGACTTGCGCACCGCCGGCTCGAAGACCGGAAGACCGTAGCGCTTGCCCACGTCGGCGAGGACCTCTCGCGAGTGTTGCGTCCGGGGGTCGAACATCGTCGGCAGGATCCCTCGGACCTCGACGGTGCGGTTCGTGAGCCTGCGCACGTCCGAGATCGTCTCGAGCAGCTGCCCGACGCCGCGATGACTGAGCGCCTCGCACTGCAAGGGGATCACGATCTCGTCCGCGGCAGTCAGCGCGTTGATCGTCAGCACGCCCAGCGACGGCGGGCAGTCGATCAGGACGTAGTTGTAATGGATCGCGACGTCTTCGAGCGCCAGCTTGAGCGCATACTCGCGGCCGGTCCGGGTCAGCAGGTACGCCTCCGCGCCGGCGAGATCGATGTTGGATGGAACGACGTCGGCCTCTTCCAGCTGGTGGATCGTCTTGCCGATCGGCACGCGGCCGACGAGGACATCGTGGATGGTGACGTCCAGAGAGTCCGGATCAAGCCCCAATGAATACGACAGCGACGCCTGCGGATCGAGGTCGATGAGCAGGACCCGAGAGCCCGACTCCGCGATGGCGGCGCCGAGCGCAACGGTGGACGTGGTCTTGGCCACGCCACCCTTCTGATTCGCGACCGCGATGGTACGCGCCACCGATGACTCCCCCAGGCTTGGACGATGAATGCGCAATCCTCCCCCAGCGAGCTGGCTCAGCGCAACCCGGCAGGTCGTTACGTTCGTGTGACGGTTCGGTCAGCGCGCGAGCCGACCGAGTCTGTCCGCTGCCGCACGAAGGGTCTCCAGCTTCTTGCAGAAGCTGAACCGCAGCTTCGTACGCCCCTGGTCGGGGTTCGAATAGAAGGAGGAGCCGGGCACGCTCGCGACCCCGATCTGCTGCGTGAGGGTGCGTGCGGCGGTCACGTCGTCGTCGTATCCCAGCGCCGAGCAGTCGGTCATGATGTAGTACGCGCCGTACGGCTTGTAGGTCTTGAAGCCGGCGCCTTCAAGGATGCCCAGCATCAGATCACGCTTCTGCAGGTAGTCCGACGCGAGCTGCGCGTAGTAGGTGTCGGGAAGGTTGAGCGCGACGACGCCTGCCTCCTGCAGGGGTGCGGCTGCGCCCACCGTCAAGAAGTCGTGGACCTTACGGATCCCGCTCGTGAGCTCCGGCGAGGCGATCACCCACCCGACGCGCCACCCCGTCACCGAGTAGGTCTTCGACATGGCGTTGATGAGGATCGTGCGATCCTGCATCCCGTCCAGCGTGATCATCGGAACGTGCGTCGTGCCCTCGTAGGTCATGAACTCGTAGATCTCGTCGGTGATCGCGACGACGCCCCATCTTTGACACAACGTCGCTATCGAGGCGAGCTCCTCGCGCGTGAACACCTTGCCCGTCGGGTTGTTCGGCGTGTTGAGGATGATCGCGCGGGTGCGGTCGTTGAACGCGGCGGCGAGCTCGCCTTCGTCGAAGGTCCAATCGGGTTCGTGCAGCGTGACGAACCGCGGCGTCGCACCGGACAGGATCGCATCAGGTCCGTAGTTCTCGTAGAACGGTTCGAAGACGATCACCTCGTCGCCTGGATCGACCAGCGCGAGCTGCGCCGCCATCATCGCTTCGGTCGAACCGCAGGTGACGCACAGCTGCGTCTCGGGATCGACAGCCATGCCGTAGACGCGCTCGAACTTCTGCGCGATCGCGTCGCGGAACGGTTTGGCCCCCCACGTGATCGCGTACTGGTTGATGTCGGCGTCGATGGCGCGCTTCGCCGCGTCCTTCAGTTCCGGTGGACACTCGAAATCCGGGAAACCCTGCGCGAGGTTGATCGCGTTGTGCTTGATCGCGAGGCGTGTCATGTCGCGGATCACCGACTCGGTGAACGACGCCGCCTTCTTCGACACTTCGATCTTACGCATCGACCTTCTTCTCCCGCGCCTCGAACGCTTTCGGGAACAGCGGCTTCAGTGCGTCGAGCACCTCTTCGGTCGTGGTGAACTGGATCGCATGCATGCCCACGGCGCGCGCGCCCTCCACGTTGTGCGAGATGTCGTCGATGAACGCGGCGCGCACCGCGGGATTCACGGAGTCCGTGATCCGCGAGATGACCCGGCTCAA
>JBKJXT010000215.1:0-9091 GCA_046716205.1 Actinomycetota bacterium | reverse complement strand
ATCTGCACGACCATCGGCGGGAACACTGCATGCTGCTCGAGGGGCTTGGCCAGCGACGCGCCCTCCTTCACGGAGGTCTGCACCTCCACGGTGGCGCGTGCCAGGACCTCGTTGCCGACCGTGTCCTTGACGATGTCCAGCCCCTGAAGGATCGGAACACCCGAATTCATCAACGCGGACAGAGTGCGCGTGAATCGTGACAGCGCCGTCTTGTGGACCAGGCCGCCGAAAACCGGCGCCCTGAGCTTGATCGCATCCCACTTGGCGCGCCCAGAGTCTGTCTTCTTCCATCGCGCGAACAGCTTGAACCCCACCGGGACACCCAGGAACCACAGGAACCAGAACTTCTTGATCATGTCCGAGGCCCCGATGAGAAGCTTCGTCGGCACCGGCAGCTCGCCCCCGAGGTCCGCGTACAGGCTCTTGAACATCGGGACCACGAACATCAGCATCGCCGAAACGATGATGACCACGAGCCCGAAGACGACGACGGGATAGGTCATCGCACTCTTGATCTTCGAGCGGAGCGCGACCTCCTTCTCGAATGTCTCCGCCATGCGGATCAGCGTGCCATCCAGCGTTCCGCCGGTCTCGCCCGCCTTGATCATGGCGATGTAGAGCCGGTTGAACGCCTTCGGGTGCTTGCCCATCGCCTGGCTCAGCGACTGGCCACGCTCGACGTCCTGACGCACCTCGCTGAGGATCGCCGCGAAGGTCTGGTTCTCGGTCTGGTCTGCGAGGATGTTCAGGGCGCGCAGCAACGACAGCCCCGAGTTGATCATCGTGGCGAACTGCCGGGACATGACCGCCACGTCTTTCATCTTCACCTTGTGGCCCCACGGCAGGTGCATCTCTTTCTTGCCGAGGGTGCTCTTCTTCTCTGTGATCAGCAGCGGCGCGTATCCCATGTCCCGGAGTTTCTTGACGACCGCTTGCTGTGTCTCCGCGTCGATGGCTCCGGAGATGACTTTCCCCGCCTTGTCGCGGACCTTGTACTCGAAGGTGACTGATGGCATAACTCTCCCCTACATCCTGCCCGCGAGACGGGCGAGATCATCCGCGTTATGGCCACGCTCAAGCGCCAGCTCGAACGAGATCTTTCCGGCGCGCACCAGGTTCGCCAGAGCCTGGTCCATCGTCTGCATCCCGTGTTGGGCGCCCGCCTGCATCGCCGAGTAGATCTGGTGCGTCTTGCCTTCCCGCACGAGGTTGCGGATCGCAGGAGTCGCCACCAGCACCTCGACCGCGATCGCCCGGCCGTGCCCGTCGATCGTCGGCAACAGCTGTTGGGTCACGATGCCCTGGATCGTCGCGGCGAGTTGCACCCGGACCTGGGTCTGTTGGTGCGGCGGGAACACGTCGATCACGCGGTCGATCGCCTCGGGCGCCGACTGCGTATGCAGCGTCGCGAACACGAGGTGGCCGGTCTCGGCGGCAGTGAGCGCCGTCGAGATCGTCTCGAGGTCGCGCATCTCGCCGACGAGGATCACGTCGGGATCTTGGCGTAGCGCGGACTTCAGCGCGTTCGCGAACCCCTTGGTGTCCGCGCCGACCTCTCGCTGGTTCACGATCGCCTTCTTGTGCTGATGCACGAACTCGATGGGGTCCTCGACCGTAAGGATGTGGTCCGGACGCTGCGAGTTAACGATGTCGATGATGCCCGCGAGCGTCGTGGACTTACCGCTACCGGTCGGGCCGGTCACAAGGACCAGTCCGCGTTGGAGGAATGCGAAGTCGGCGACCCTCGGCGGCACGCCCAGGTCCTGGATGGTCTTGATCTCGAAGGGGATCAAGCGGATGGCTGCGCCGATCGCGTCCTTCTGGAAGTACACGTTGAAACGGAAGCGCGCCTTGCCCGGCAGCGCGTACGCGAGGTCAAGCTCCAGCGTCGATTCGAGGTGCTCGCGCTGACGCTGGGTCAGAACCGAGTAGATCACCTTGCGCAGTTCGGCCGGCTGAAGGACGGGATAGTCCTCCAGTCGTCGCAGCGCGCCGCGCAGACGGATCGTGGGGCAACTGCCGACGGTGAGGTGGAGGTCGCTGCCTCCTTCGTCGATCAATCGCTCGAGCATCTCGTGCATGTCGAGCTCTTTCGCAGATGGCTCAGGATGGATCGGCGCTGTGCCGACCACTTCCTGCAGCACGTCCTCGATGGGGTCGAGCGCTGTCTCGCCTGAGTGCACCAGATCGATCACTTCGACGATGCGGTGCTTGACCGCCATGGCCGCTTTGCACGCGTAGCCGGTGATGTCGGCAACCTCGCGCAGCGCGACGCGGTTCGTCGGCTCGACCATCGCAACGATCAGCGTGTCCCCGTCGATGTCCACCGGGATGCAGGCGTGGCGTTGCGCGACGTCCTTCGGGATCAGACACGCGACGCTCGCCGACGGCGGGAACGCGACGAGGTCGATGTAGGGGACGCCGAGCTGCCGCGAGACCGCCTCGACGAGGGCCTCCTCGTCGACCACGCCCATCTCCAGCAGGATCTTGCCGAGCGGACGCCCTGTATCCCGCTGCCGGTTCAACGCGCTCTGCAGC
The DNA here is from genome assembly GCA_046716205.1 of Actinomycetota bacterium. Lineage (GTDB taxonomy): Bacteria > Actinomycetota > AC-67 > AC-67 > AC-67 > JBKJXT01. The sequence goes on along the minus strand of JBKJXT010000215.1, from coordinate 6,553 downwards.
TGATCGCGTGAGATCAGGCGCTCTTCAACGAGCACCTCTCCCAGCGGCTTAGACCCACTCATCCCGACCCCTTCGTTGCATGCGCGATCACGGAACCGCGTCGCGGTCTCCAGGAATGTTGTCGGCCCGCGGGGGGGGCGGCTTTACAAGAACGCCCGGAGGCGGACGGAGCGGGTCAAACGATGACGCGGAGGATCTCCTCGACGGAGGTCTTTCCTTCCAGGACCTTGAGGATGCCGTCCTGGCGCAGCGTCCACATCCCCTGCTCCTCGGCAACGCGGGATATCTCCTCCGATGACCGGCGCTCGCAGGTCATCCGCTCGATCTCCTCGCTCATCAGCATCACTTCGTGCACGGCCATGCGGCCCCGGTACCCGGTCTTGCCACATTGGTTGCAGCCGATCGCCCTGAACAGGCGCGGTGGGCTGCCGTCGGCGAGCATCGGGATCCGCGACTCGCGACACTGATCGGTACTGGGCTGGTAGTACTCCTTGCATTTGTCGCAGAGCTTGCGGACGAGACGCTGAGCGAGCACCGCATCCACCGCCGAAGAGACCAGGAACGGCTCGATCCCCATCTCGGTCATGCGGGTGACGGCACTGGGCGCGTTGTTGGTGTGCAAGGTCGAGAGGACCAAGTGACCGGTGAGTGCGGCCTGCACGGCGATCTGCGCGGTCTCGCCGTCCCGGATCTCTCCGATGAGGACGATGTCGGGGTCCGACCGCAGGATCGAGCGCAGGGCCGCCGCGAAGGTGAGGCCCGCCTTCTGGTTCATCTGGACCTGGTTCACGCCGGCGAGCCGGTATTCCACCGGATCCTCGACGGTGATGATGTTGCGATCCATCGTGTTGAGGATGTTGAGCGTTGCGTAGAGCGTGGTCGACTTACCCGACCCGGTCGGACCCGTGACCAAGATCATCCCGTAGGGCTTGGTGTAGGAGCCCTGGAAGCGCTCCATGTTGTGATCGCTGAACCCTAGGTCGGGCAGGTTCAGCAGCGCGTGGCTCTTGTCAAGGATACGGATGACGGCCTTCTCGCCGTACACCGTCGGCAGCGTTGCGACACGCAGATCGATCGCTTTGCCGGCCACGACGAGCCCGATGCGCCCATCCTGAGGGATCCGCTTCTCGGCGATGTCGATGTCCGCCATGACCTTCAGGCGCGACAGGACGCCGTTCTGGATCGACTTCGGCGAGCGCATGACCTCGTGCAGGACGCCGTCGATGCGGTAGCGGATCCGGACGTCGCGCTCCTGCGGTTCGATGTGGATGTCCGAAGCGCGGTCCTGGACGGCTTGGGTGATCAAGAGGTTGACGAGCTTGACGATCGGCGCGTCGTCGACGACGCCGATCTGGGTGATGTCCGTTGGACCGTCGAGCTCCTCGGCCGCGGCGGCCGACGCAGCGATCTCGTCCACCTCGTCGTCGACGCGGTTCACCTTGGTGATCGCGACGGTGATGTCGGCGCGCGTGGAGACGACCGCACGGATCTCGCGGCCGGTGATCGTGCGGATGTCGTCGATCGCGAAGACATTGCCGGGATCGCTCATCGCGACGACCAGCGCTTCTTCCTCGAAGGCGATCGGAAGTGCCATGTACCGCTTGGCGACGTTCTGCGGGATCAACGAGGCGGCGCTGACATCGATCTGGATCTCGGCGAGATCGACGAACGGCAGGCCGATCTGCTTGGCCAGCGCGGCGACCAGCTGCGGCTCGCTGACGAACCCGAGGTCGATCAGGACCCGGCCGAGCGACTTGCCGGTCTTCTCGTGCTCGGCGCGCGCCTGGTCGTACTTCTCCTGAGTGAGGAGCCCGTCCTCGATGAGGATCTCGCCGAGGGATCGGGTCTTGTGAACGGGGGTTCCGGCGGACGCGTCTAAGGACGCGGCCCGTTTCGCCGCGGTGATCGGCGTTACCTCTTGTGCTTCACCCATCGCTGCCTAGCCCCCGGACCCCCCGGTCCAGTTGTACTTCCCTAGCGGCGCAACCTGATGCGCTGCTCTTCACGCGTCGGCGCACGCAACGGACGAACGGTGGCACGGGACGGCTGGACCGTCTCTGCCGCCGGCTCTTCGTCGTTTGCGTCGTCATCGTCTGCATCCTCGGCCAAGTCGTGCAGCACATCGGCCGGGTCCTCGTCACGGGATCCACGTTTGCTCTGCTTGGGCGCGACCGCCTCTTCCCAGCGAACCCGGTCGCCGCGTGCGACCATCCCGCGCTCGAACAACTGTGCCAGCTCGCGAGCGGTGGCATACACGCTCGAACCGGCGTCGCGCGCGATGTCCTGCACGCTGCGCTTACCGTCGATCAACGTCAGAAGGCCCCACTGTTTGGCGGAGATGGTGACCGTCTCGGTGCCCTTCGCGAGGTCGTTCGCGAGGATCATCGGATCCTCGAGCGACCCAAGCACGGAGACGACCTCGGCCCACTCCTCGCGTCGCTTGGAGACGGCCTTGGTCAGTTCTTCTGCCTTGAAGTCCAGCGGCCCGCCGACCCACTCCTCCTGCACGACCTCGAACGATCCGCCAGAACCGTCGAAGAGCAGGACCGCCACGTCTAGCGCCTCGTCCACGGTGGACGGCGCCTCGTCTTCGGCAAGGCGCGCAGCTACGAAACGTCCTTGGTCGATCGAGAGGTCGCCGGCGACCTCGTCCCTCGTGATCTCGATCCGGCCGGTCACTTTGCTCGCCGCGACGAACTTCAGAACATCGGGCAGACCGAACGTGTCGAGGCTGCCATTCAGCATGGCCCCTCCTCCCATGTAAGTCCCTACTCCATGGTTCGGCAGGACTAGGGAAGGGCTTTACCTGCGAAGGGCTGGATTCGTCCTCTTTTCACCGATCGAGCGCCGAGCGGGCCGCGGCGTGCATGACCTCGACCGGCGCCTCGATCCCGGTCCACAGCTCGAACGCAAGGGTTGCCTGGTGGACGAGCATGCCGAGTCCGTCGAAGGCGCGCGCGCCCGACTCTCGGGCATCCCGGATCAGCGAGGTCTCCGGCGGGACATAGATCATGTCCACCGCCACCGATCCCTCGCCGAAGTTCAGCTCGGGAAGGCCGTCTCGCATCGGCGTCGCGTTGACAACTAGATCGAAGGCGATCGCCTCCCCCCACGGCGCGGCCCGGATGCCCTCGGATAGAGCGGCCACCTCCGCGGCTTGCTGTGGACGGCGCGCCGCAATGGTCACCTGCGCTCCCTCACGGTCGAGCGCGAACGCGACCGCACGTGCGGCTCCCCCGGCGCCCAGCATCAGCACACGCGCCCCGGCCGGATCGAGCCCGACGTCGGCGCGCAAGAACCGAAGGAAACCGTCGCCGTCGGTGTTGTGGCCGACGAGACGCTTGCCGCTCGCGACGATCGTGTTGACGGCGCCGGTTCGCGACGCGTCGCCGATGACCTCGTCCAGAAACGGGATCACGTCCTGTTTGTGCGGCATCGTCACGCTTGCCCCCTCGACCCCGAGCTCGCGTAACAGGCTGACGCCTTCTTGTGCTGCGCCGGGCTGGACCGCGATCGCGATGTAGGTCCAGTCCAGACCAAGCGCCTGGAAGGCGGCGGTGTGGATCGCCGGGGACAAGCTCTGCGCGACCGGATACCCGATGATGCAGGCGAGGTGGGACGCGCCCGCCGTCACCGGCAGCGAGCGTGCTCTTCCTGGGTGGTCGAGAAGCAGTGCTCCGCCGACCCACGGGTGCGGTAAAAGAAGAACTCGGTTCGCGCCGGGTTGAGCGCGGCCTGGAGTGCGGCGAGACCGGGCACACCGATCGGCGTCGGGGGCAGCCCGTCGATCAGATAGGTGTTGTACGGGGACTTAACCCTCTCGTAGTCCTGCGGCGTCAGCCGCTCCCCCTTGTAGACGCCCGTCTGAACGTAGATCGCGTACTGCACGGTCGCGTCGATCTGCAGTCGCATCGGTCTGTCCAGGCGGTTGTAGATGACCGAGGCCACCAGAGGCCGATCCTTCTGCACGCGCGCCTCGCGCTCGACGAGGCTCGCCACGATCACGGCTTCGTACGGCGAGATCCCCAGCGCCTTCGCGCGCGCCTCGATCTGCAGCGGCGCGGTCTGCCTGGTGAACTCACTGAGCAGCAACGCGACGAGCTGATCCGCGGTCGTCTTCTCGACGATCTCGTAGGTGTTGGGGAACAGCAGGCCTTCGAGGTTCTTGATCTTCGCCGGCAGCAGCGGCACCCGGTGGCGGCCGCTGTTCAGGGCCGCCATGAACCGCTTCGAGCTGATCGGGGTCCGGTCGCCGATGATCTTGGCGATCTCGAAGGTTGTCTTGCCTTCCGGGATCGTGAAGCGGAGGACCTTCAGCGGAACGCCGGTGCGCAGGCGGGCAAGGACCGCCGACACGCTCATGCTCTGGTGGAGATCGTACGCGCCGGGCTTGAAGTCGGTCGAGACTCCGCGGATGCGCGAGATCAATCGGAACACGAAGGCCGAACGAACGATCTTCGCGTCCTCGAGCTTCTGCGCGATGCGCGCACCGGAGTCCCCTGCATCGACGACGACGCGCGCCGCCTTGCCGTCGGCCGTTCCTCCACTCGCCCACATCACGTAGCCGGCCGCGCCTGCGAGCGCGATGCTCCCAGTCAACAGGAGCGCGACGAACAGGCGGAGCAGCCGTCGCCGGCGCGGTGCGGCCGGCGGCGCGGGTGGCTCGAGCGGCTCGTCTGTTCCGATCACTTCTTGGAATCCAGGAACGACTGCAGTAGCACCGCGGCGGCCACCTTGTCGATGACGCCGCGCGTCTGTTTGCCCTTCATGCCGCGGCCCTTGAGCTTCTTGGCCGCCTCGACGGTTGTGAGCCGCTCGTCGTAGAGCCGGACACGCAACCCTTCGGACTTCAGCCTGACGGCGAAGCCCTCGGTCACCATCGCGGCGTCACCTTTCGACCCGTCGAGCATGAAGGGCATGCCGAGCACGATCGTCTTCACGCCCTCGAGCTGCGCCATCTCAGCGATCGCCTTCGCGTCGTTCTCGTCCGAGGTCCGTTGCAACGTCGCGTACGGCGTCGCGACGGTTCCCTTGGCGTCGGAGATCGCGATGCCGACGCGACGGCTCCCGAGGTCTACCCCGATGGTTCTCGCCATCAGCCAAGTACCTCCTGCGCTCTCGCGCGTGCGAGCCGGAGCGCCTCGACGACGCCCCCGACGTTCTTGCCACCGCCTTGCGCCACCTCGTCGCGCCCGCCGGCGCCGCCCCCGATAGCCTTCGCGGCCTCCGCGATCAGCGCAGCAGCTTTGGTCTTGCCGGCCGTCGCCTTGTCGATCGCGGCGGCGATACCCGCGGCGTTCTCGGTCGCGCCGCCGAGCACGACGACGGCCGCGCCGGCGATGCCGTCCCGAACACTCGCGGCGAGCTTGGCGAGCTCTGCGACGTTCAATCCGTCTACCTGCGCGATCACCACGGCGGTGTCACCGATCCGTTCGGCCTGCTCGCCCAGCTGCTTGGCGCGCGCCGCGACGCCCGCGCCGGCGGTCTTGCGGGCCTGCGTCTCGGCGGCCTTCAGGTCGGCCAGCAGCTTCTCGACCTTGACCGGCGCCTCCTCAGGCGTTGCCTTCAATAGCGCGGCGATCTGCTCCAGGACGGCGCGCGACCGCCGCCAGTCGGCGATCGCTTCTGCGCCGCTCAGCGCTTCGACACGCCGGATACCGGCCGAGATGGACCCTTCGCCCAGCAGCTTGATGCCGCCGATCTGGCTGGTGCGTGTCACGTGGATCCCGCCGCACAGCTCGGTCGAGTAGTCACCGATCTCCACGACGCGGACGATGTCGCCGTACTTCTCCTCGAACAACATCGTCGCGCCACGGGCGCGCGCCTCGTCCATCGTCGTCTCGTACGGGCGAACGACTTCGTCGGCGGCGAGCTTCGCGTTCACGTCGGCCTCTGCCGCATCCATCACCTCACGCGGCACGCGCTCGAAGTGCGCGAAGTCGAAGCGGAACCGCCCGGGCTCCACCAGCGATCCGGCTTGGCGCGCGTGCTCGCCCAGCGCTGCGCGCAACGTCGCATGCAGGATGTGCGTCGCGGTGTGCGAGCGTTGGATCGAGGCGCGTCGCTCGGCGTCGACGGCCGCGTGCGCCGCACGCGCTGCCACCACCTCGCCGTCGAGGACGCGCGCGGAATGCACGATGAGATCGCCGAGCCGCCGTTGGGTATCGGTCACCTCCAGGCGGGCGCCGTCCACCTCGATGATGCCGGTGTCGCCGATCTGCCCGCCGCCTTCGGGATAGAACGGCGTCGAGTCGAGGATCAGCTCGATCTGGTCACCGGGGCCGGCCACGTCCACACGCGAGCCGGCACGCACGATGCCGGCGACCTTCGCCTCGTCGGCCGTGCGCTCGTACCCGGTGAAGGTGGTCGGGCCCGAATCGCGCAGGATCTCACGCAGGGCAACGTCATCGCCGAGCTCTACCTTGCGGCTGCCGCGAGCGCGGTCGCGTTGTTCCTCCATCAGGCGCTCGAACTCGCCCTTGTCCACGGTCAGCCCTGCTTCTTCGGCGATCTCCAGGGTGAGCTCGAGGGGGAAGCCGTAGGTGTCGTGGAG
>JBKJXT010000214.1:0-4789 GCA_046716205.1 Actinomycetota bacterium | reverse complement strand
CGGTCGTTCGGATCCGACGACCGGCAGATCACGGTGCTGTACGCGCCGTTCTCGCTTCGCGGACGCTCTGCCGGCACGATATCGATCGCCGTTCCCACGTCGCCGGCATTCGCAGCCGCTCGAGATGCGGCCAGACGTTTCGCCGTGATCCTGATCGGGGTGATGGCCGCCGTGATCCTGATCGCCTCCGTGCTCGTCAGAACGATCGTGCGGAAGCTTCGCGTTGTCGTGGAGACGAACCGAAAGCTCGGAGCAGGCGAGCTTTCCGCGCGCGCCGACGTTCGCAGCGGAGACGAGATCGGCGAGCTTGCCGAAGGCGTCAATACGATGGCCGAACGGCTCCAGGCAGCCGTCGAAACCTTGGAGCTACGTGTCGATCAGCGCACAGATGAGATCCATCGGCTGCTCGACCAGCGCACGCAGTTCTTCGCATCGTTGAGTCATGAGTTTCGAACGCCGCTCGCGATCATCATGGCGCAAACCGACCGGCTGGACGATCCGAACGCTGCGTCGAAGGACGTTCGTCGCACGCGCGAGATCACGGCAACGATCCGGCAGTCCGCCGGGCAGGCGCTGGAGATCGTCAACGACGTGCTATCGCTTGCGAAGGCCGAGACCGATCGCGTCGAGCTGCTCCTTGAGGAGTTGGACGCTCGCGCTTTGCTCCGTGAGATCAAGCCGACGATCGAAGGGCTTGCGGCGGTCGGGGAGATCCGCGTCGACGTCGACGCACCCAAGTCGTTGCCGCACGTCGTCGCCGACCGGAGACGCGTCCGCGAGATCCTGCTGAACCTCGCCGACAACGCGGTCAAGTACACCCCGCGAGGGGGACGCATCAACATCGCGGCGACCGCGCACAACGGTTCCGTTGCGATCGCCGTGAGCGACTCGGGCTTCGGTATCCCCGACGACGCCGGCGAGCACATCTTCGAGCCGTTCTATCGCGTGCCCGGAAGTGAGCCGCAACACGGTCGGCAAGCGAGCGGTCTCGGTCTTGCGCTTACGCGCCGGCTCGTGGAGGCACACGGCGGCTCGATCGGGTACCGCTGCCCACCTGAAGGCGGCACGATCTTCACCTTCACGCTCCCCGCTGTCTGAACCAGGGCCGGCCCGGAGGTTTTCCAGGGCGCTCCCTCTACTTGCGGGATCTCGCTCTGCGGCGCGCGGATGTCCGTTCGGTAGACACCCGGTTGACACCTGGGTCTTCTGAGCCGACCGAACCAACCGTAGATAGCCATTCACCTGCACAAACGCTTGAGGCGGCGCCCGGAATTGAACCGGGGTACAGGGATTTGCAGTCCCTTGCCTAACCACTCGGCCACACCGCCAAAACGAAAGCCGGACCGTATGCCGGTACCGGCTTCTACGAGCGGACGACGGGATTCGAACCCGCGACCCCGACCTTGGCAAGGTCGTGCTCTACCACTGAGCCACGTCCGCGTAGGCGCCGATTCTACCTGCCGCCGCGACAGGCCATCAACCAGCTTCATCCGGACGACCCGAGGGCCACTCCTCGAGGATCCGCACGCCGGCAGGCTCCGCTCGCCTCCTGAACTCCTCGAAGAGCGCCGTCGCACGTTCCCGAGACCTCGAAACGGTCGCGACAACTGGGACAAGCATGCCGTCCTGCTCATCCTCATCGTCTTCGGCCAGCGCCTCGGCCGCCCAGATCTCGGACTCTTCGTCTTTGAGCACGAGGTACACCGCCCAGGAGTCTCCTCGCCAGCTCCTCCGGAGCTGGATCGCCGAGATGTCGCTCCACGGCGTGAATCGCTTCGCCACCCCGTCGAAGAAGATCCCTTGATCGTCGATGCTGGTCTTCATCTTCCACAGCTGTCGTCTCGCCGACACGGTGGCAGCGAATGTGATGATCGCGAACGGGAGGAGATCTGGCCCGAGCCACAGAACCAGTGGCGTCCACAGCGCGCTGAGCGCTGCGGCGATCTTCACGATCGACAGCACCTGTTGTCGCGGACCGAACTCGCGGTCGATGACAAGCGGGAGAGCAGCGTCGGGCTCTGCCGAGGTGGTGAAGGCGAAGTTGATCGACAGATCCTCAACGCCACGCGATGACGCGCGCCGGCACCGGCCAGCCGGCCACAGCGTCTGTTCGCCCATCCGGATCACAACCGCCCCGCCCGGGCGCGGCGACCCCTTCACGAGGACCGTCGTCCGCCGAACCGGCATCGCCTGATCGCCGATCATCGGCACCGACACGACGGGCAGGTCTCCGGACTTCGCATCCAACGGATACAGACCAAGTCGCGTCCGTGCGGCATGGAAGAAGCGTGGACGAACCGGGGCGGCGAGCATCTGGAAGGAGCCCTCGTCGGACGCGACCAGCCTCATCGACCGCCTCGGCCAGCGGATGCCCAGATACATCAAGGACGCGCCCAGCGCTCCGAGTGCCGACGCGCCGAGGATCGGCGACGCGAGGTCGTAGGGCTCGTCCTCGAGCTCGGCGCGCGCCCCGCCGTCCGCCGACAGCTGGAACAACACCACGACCTCGCGACCGATCTTGTACCGCCTGATGTCGTAGGCAACCACGGTCCCCCGCTTGGTGCCGGCCGCCGTCGGATACTCGAAGTCAACGAAGTCGTCGTCATATCCATCGGAAAACGTCCGCAGCGCGACGACCGTGCCGACCGTTCGTGACGCGCCCGCGCGGAAGCGCTCAGACTCGCGGGAACCCGCGATCGCGAAGCCGAGGATGACGAATATCAGCACGACCAGCACGGCCGCGATAGCAACGCGCAACGCGAAGTAGCGACGGAGCGGACCAGCAGGAGGGATCAAGCCGGTAGGGGTTACCGATCGGCGTCGATGGTCTCATCGAGCGTTACGGCGGGAGCCTCGGGCGCAACGGGGCCGTCCCAGGTGAGCTCGAGCGCCCGCTTGCCAGCTGCCAGGGCGGTCTCGGAGGCTCGCACCCGCGAACGGCTGACCACCGCGAGGACCACGCTGACCGCGGCGAGGGTCGCGAACGCGGACATCTCGAAGACGCCCATCGCGAAGGCGTGTCCGGACTCCCACGCGCCCAGCGGGATCCCCATCGCGGCCGTGACGGCCGACGCGCTGAAGCTCCACGAACGGTCGGTAAGCATGGCCCAGAGGCCGGCGACGAGGGCGATCATGAAGCCGCTCATCACGACGATGAGCCAGACCGGCTCGGTCGGACACGGCCCCTCGGGCGGACACGGGCAGCCGATGGCGATGATGGGCGCCATGACCGCGGCCCACGACAGCGCGAGCCCGCGAGCCGGCCAACGGGGAAACGCGCGCCCGATCCCGGGCCCGTCGGTCTTGGTGAATGCGGTGACGCCACCGCGATCGTTCCAGGTCATGCATCGATAGTACGGGGCGCAGGGGCGTGCGTCGACGGCTTTGGTGCCGCTGGATGGACGAACCGGGTTCTATCGCCCGGTCGAGCCGAACCCACCTTCGCCGCGTGCGCTGTCGGGCAGCTCCCCCACCTCCACCACCGCGATGCCCTCCACGCGCTGCACCACCAGTTGCGCGATGCGCTCACCCCGGCGCAGCGTCACGGCCTCTTTCGGGTCGAGGTTCACCAACAACACCTTGACCTCGCCGCGATAGCCAGCGTCCACCAGCCCCGGCGCGTTCACGATCGAGACCCCGTGACGCGCCGCCAGCCCTGATCGCGGCACCACCCACCCCGCGTACCCCTCGGGTAACGCGACGGCGATACCGGTCGGCATCGCGGTGCGCTCCCCCGGCGCGAGCGTCATCTCCTGCGCCGCGTACAGGTCGAACCCGGCATCGCCGGGATGTGCCGGCGATGGCAGCGGCAGGTCCGGATCGAGGCGGCGGATCAGGATCTCACTCACCCAGCAACCTCGCGACGCCGGAGGTTGGATCGCACGCGACGATGGAGTAGGTCATCGCTGCGGCGTCAGGCGCGCCGCGCTCGGATGCCCTCAAGCGCCTCTTCGATCGGGTCGAGCCCGATCGCCTTGCGCCGGGCATCGACGACGGCGGTATCCGACACCGGGAAGGGCTCGACGGCGCCATCCTTGAGCGTGAACTGGGATCCGTACACCTGCTCCTTACCGTCGACGGCGAGCAACCGGTCAAGCAGGCACGCCGGCTGCCACGCATCGACGTCGCCCTCCTCGGCCATGTCTTCCATCAGCATCAGGCATTCGCCCTGTAGCTCCCGGTCATCGGTCGCGAACATCGCGAGTCGCCACGCAGCCTCGGATCCGTCGGTACCCGCGAGCTTCGCGCCGGGCCATCCATGGGCGCCGATGATCTCGCGCAGGCGCTTGTTGTGCTCGCGCCGCAGCGCCACCAGCTCGTGATGGGCCTCCCCAGGGGCCAGCACCTCGGTATCGCCGACATCGCTCACCTCGGCGCGCATGGCGTCCTCGGCACGCGCCATCTCGATCAGCTCGACCCGCACACTGTCATTCATGACCCGCGCAATGTACCCGGCGGCCGCGCGCAGTCCCAACCGCGCCCCGAGATGGCGCACGCCCCGGCCACTTCCCCAAGTAGCCGGGGCGCGCAATCCCACCCGGTTCTAGGACCGGGCTACCGCTACGAACACCCGCTGGTGGAGCCGCACGACTCGCACACGTAGCACGAGCCCGCCGGCCGCATCTTGTTGCCGCAGTTGTAACAGAGCGGTGCGTCGATCAATCGGATCGCCTCTGCGTCCTCGGCGACCGACTTCAGGACCGGATCGGCAACCGACGTGGGAGCCGGCGTGGGGGCCGGCGGTGCGTCGGAAGCAGGTGCCGCGTACGCGGACTGGACGGTGTCGCGA
>JBKJXT010000213.1:0-24776 GCA_046716205.1 Actinomycetota bacterium | reverse complement strand
GCGCAGGGAAGCGGATCCCGTGTGCGCGCCCGGTTCGAACGGATCCGCGACGTGTCGTTCCAGCAAACCCTTCCCGGCAAGCTCGCAGCCGGCTTCGACGGTTCGTTCGCCGTCGGCGACGGCGAGCTTCCGATGCAGACCTACTTCCGCAGCGACACGCGCGGCGCGTCCGGGATGCTGCTGGAATCCAATGGTCTGATCGCTCCACTGCCCGACCTCGTCACGTTGTCGTTCGCGAGCCCGGTATCCACGACGGCGAGCAACCCGATGCGGGTGCGCTACGAGGCGTCGTCGTCGATCGACGTGACCGCGGACATCGTGCAGCGCGGCGCGGGCGCGCCCGAGGGTTGCGGTCGCCGCGGCAACATCTGCGCGACCGTGAAGGCGCGCCACATCCCGCCCGTGATCGAGGCCCGGGTGATCAGTCTGCCGCAGCGGGGCCCGCTGCCGTCCGAGGTGCGCGTCGAGATCGACTCGGACGACCCGTTCTCTGCGGCACGCCCGGACTTCATCCTGGAAGCCGTCGCCGGACAAGAAGAAGCCTGCGCGCCGCCGGTCACCGGTTGCGTGAAGGATGGCCGCCCGATCGTGGCGCGTGGGGAGCTGCTCGGGTTCCCGCCGCACGTACGCATCCGCGCCGTCGAGGGTGAGAACGAGACGCTCGAGCGAGTCGAGTTCCACGCGTGCGACTGGCGGTTCGACGCCACGCCGCCCGCGTGCGCGCCGGGGACCGAGAAGCCGATCGGGTCCCTGCGGTTCGTGGCTCGCAACTTCACCGACCGCGCCGGGACCGGGATCGAGCCGGCCGTGCCGGAGACTCCACTGTTCGCGACCGCCATCGCGCGAGGCCAGGCCGACGGCGACGTCCTGTTCGAGGCAACCGGACGCATGACCGACATCTCCGAGATTCAATTCCTGAACAAGGGAGTCTTCGGCCTGCGGACGAAGGTCGGCGGGGGGAAGAACTTCGGCGTTCTCGTGGACGCACGCGATGTCGATGTCGCCGGCGACCAGTTCGGCAAGGTAGACGTGATCGGCAACGCGCGCGTCACGCCCCTACCGGCCTCCTTCGACCTGTGTATGCGTCGTCCTGGCCTGGCACTCACCTCGACGCCGGCCGCGGACTTCACCGCGCCGTGTGAGACCGCTCAGCCGTTCAGCGGAACCACGCTCACATCGTCCGCTGCATCCTTCGCGTTCCGATCTGCATCGACGTTCGACGTCGAGGCGAAGGCCAGGGTCCGTTTGCAGAAGGCGCTTCCCGCGGAGGTCGTCACCGTCGCGGGATCCGACACGGTGGTTCCCGCCGCGGACCAGCATTTCCGCGGCTACCTGAAGCTTGCCAACGTTCCGAAGTCCCTGACGACCCACGCGCTGGTCCCGACGGCGAATCAGAGCGGCCCGATCCGGGTCAAGCACGACGCTCCGGCCGTGACCCAGTGCGCGTCGCCGTGTTCTGGGCAGGTCAACGTCGATTTCGCAGCTGAGATCACCGACGGGGACCTCGCGTGCGAGGATCCCAGGACACCATCGCCCAAGCGATCTGCGCTGTGCCTCAGCGGCCGGATCGAGAATCTGCCGACGTTGGTCGACTTCCGTTACGACCCGTCGAAGACGACGAGCAACGTCTTCCTCGACACCGAAGGAACGGCGAAGATCAACGTGAGGGAGGTGCACGTTTCGCGGGTCGCGCGCGCGCGCACCGCCGCGGGAGCCTTCACGACGAAGCCGGACGTCCTCGTGGTGGAAGGCGACATCGTCGGCCTCCCGCGCGACGTCGAAGGCACGATCCTTCCGCCGAGCACGTTCGACCTCAGTGCAGTTCCGATCGGCGACGCCGCCGCCCGGATCGATCGCATCGACGCCGTCGTGCGCAACTTCGTGGCGCCCGACCCGATGCCGGTCGCCGAGCCGAGGCGCGTCATCGCGCGACCGTTCTTCGACACGCTAGACCTGGACGTCAACGATCCGATCGACAAACTGATCGTCTTCGGTCGCCAAGACACCGACCTGGACATGTTCCTGTTCAAAGCGAAGGCCACGATCCGCGACGTTATCGGCGCCGGGTACAGCACGCAGGTAGATGCAGCCGGCAAGCCGCTCGACACGCAGAACATCCGGGTCGATTTCGGACAGAACAAGACGATCCGCGCGTACGCCGATCTCGACTTCGGGACCAGGCAGATCATCGCGGACGTCGTCATCCCCAACGCCCCTGCTGGACTCACCGCCTGCTTCCGAGGCGTGAAGGTCGCGACCGGTGCCCCGGTGAAGCCGAACTTCTGCGACACCGCCCCCGCCGTTGATCAAGGGGCGATCTCGGTGTTGCAGCGACCGACGCCTCCGGCGGCAGACATGGACGTGCATGCCTTCGTGCGCGACTCGGCAGCGTCGGGCGCGGACATCCTTTCGGGACGCATCGACCTGCTGGCCATCCCGAAGGTCGTGCAGGGAACCTTCGGTGAGGGAACGCTCGCGACCGGCGGCTTCAAGGCGGACATCGGCGGGTTCGAGGGAGTGACCTCCGCGGGGGTGGGCACGACGCGGGACGGCATCGACGTGATCGGGGTCCACCTCGCGAGCTTCGACATCGACGATCATGGCTACCCGGTCGTTCCGTTCGAAGAGCGGCTCGTTTCGCGCAAGCCCTTCCCGGCGCGCGCGACGAACCGACAGCACGTGGGTGTCGCGTTCGACGACTCCAACTTCGAGGTGCGTGCGCGGGTCGGCGCGCCCGAAGCCTCGGGGGTCGCGGGGTCGAGTTTGCAGCGTGTGCTGTTGAGCGACGTGCCTTGTGGGCGGCCTGCCGGCTTCGGCACGCGGCCGGACTTCCCGTTCTATCCCCCGAATCCCGCCGACAACCCGATCTACGAATACATGTGCGTGCGCGTCGAGTTCGAAGAGGTTGGCGGGAAGGTCGATCCGCTTGATCTGGATGTCTCCGGCGTGCTCGACGGGAAGCGGTTGCGTGTCCGCGACGCCGGACTGACCGAGATCCCGGCGTTCTTCCAGCTGAACCTTGCCAAGACCGACGTCCTGGCGCTCGGGGACCCGTCGCCGCTCAGGAAGTTCCGGCCGATCTGCTTGGCGGCGGCGCCGTCTACCTTCCCGACCCAGGACCCGACCGCGGACTGCGTGCCGCCGCTCGTCCGCTTCGACACCCCAGGAGACAGCGTGCTGTTCGGCGTGGTCGAGTTCGGCGACCCTCGTGCGCTCGACGACCTCGAGGACGTCAAGGCACGCGGAACGCTCGCCGACGTCGACACGGCGCCCGGGAAGGACGGCTGCGGGTGGAGTGACTGGCTCGCGTGCGCGCCGAGTGATCCGGTCGGCGGCTCCAAAGGCGTGCGCGCCAAGATCGGCATCCTTGGCGACGTGGGCGACGTGGACGAGGATCAGATCGCGCTGAGAGCGGGGCTACGCTTGCTCGTGCCGCCTTCGTTGACGATCGAGCAGGTCCAGCAATGGGCGCACAGCCAACAAGACGATGTCGAGGAGTGGGATGCCTCCGACCTGAAGTTCCTCGCGACGGTTCGAAGCGCCAACGGGACCGTCATCGGATCTCTCGGCGAACTGACCGCACTCGTGCACTCCTTCGACAGCGGGGAGCAGTTGCTGCTGTCCGGCGAGGAGCGTGACCGGGGTGCGATCATCCCCGGTCAGCTGGGGTTCTCGTTCTACGGGCGCCACGACCTGAAGAAGAACCGCGACTTCATCCAGCTCGACGGACGCCTGAGCACCAAGGCCTCGATCCGCGCTCGGTACATCGCCGATACCACGCACGTGGATGCGCAGCTGCGCAACATCCCTGCGACGAAGACGGGCGATGCCGTCGATGCGCCGTCGTTCCGGTTCCGCGCTGAGGTGCTCGGCAAGATGGGGCCGGCGCCGAGACTGCCGGAGTGCTCGATCCTGTTTTGCCTGGAAGGAGAGGTTGGGCTCGCGCGCCTGGTGGGGGAGTTCGACTTCGAAGGGGTCGCCGAGACCCCCGCCCGCTTGATCGAGGCCGTTGTGCGGCAGGGCGACCTGAAGAACGGGTTCCAGATGAAGGGCTGGAGCACCGTGAACGGCGGAACGGAGACGGGCATCACCGCGCGCGTCGATGCGTTGCTCCGTCCGCTGGACCTGTTCTTCCACGCTGGGATCCCGGTCGTCGGCGACTTCACGCTGGATCTCAGCTCGGACCTCGGTGTGGGGGTGCGGATCGAGAACGCGAAGGACTTCCAGCTGCGCCACAACCTGCTGCACGTGAAGACGTCGGCGACCAGTGCATCCTCAGGCCCGCCGGCCCCCTCGATCGTTTCCGGACCCTGCCTGGGTTTGTCATGCCTGTTCGTCGACTACCGCATCTCTCATCTGATCGGCGGCTCCTACAGCGCGTTGAGCGTTGACGACCCGAGGCTGTTGGAGGTCGTGTACCTCCCGCCGTCTGTTCCTCGGGAGCTGCTCGGGTTCCCCACGCTTGACCCCACCGGGATCACGCAGAACGTCAAGGTCGGCTTCCCGGACTGCAGGACGGCAGGGCTCATCGGCACGACCAACGTCGTCCCGCTGACGTCGAGCGGCGCCGACGTCGTGGTGTGGCCCGACACCGATCAGCTGATCTTCCGCGGCAAGCTCGCGCCGCTGTTCCAGGGCCTCCAGTTCGTGAAGAAGTTCGTGCACCCGGTGTTCTGCTTCCTCGATGCAGGCTCAGCGGAGATTCCGCTCATCCAGCCCGGTGGCGCGCCCGGCTCGAGTAAACGCATCCCGGGCGATCCTGTCGGCGTGACGAACCACCCCGTGCCCGGCACCGCTGCCACGATCGTCAACCCGACGACGCCGGCACCGGCGCCCAAGCCGAAGCCACTGATCATCTCGAGCAACGTGGCGCTCTGCGGCGATCGCGCGTTCAACAGCCTGTGGGTGAAGCCCGGCGTCACGCTCTCGGTGGCAACCGTGACCGACACGACCCAGGTGTTGGCCGCCGATGGAACGGAGCTTGGCCAGAGGTGCCCGACGGGAGGTGCGGGCCGACTGAACGTCACCGCCGCAGGCACCGACTCGGCAGACCAGCTCAACGGCCAGGTCTTCATCGAAGGAACGGTTAACGCCGCTGCCGGTACACCACCCGCGCCGAGCGAGGCCGATCCGGAGCCCTTCACGCTCTCATTCACCGGCGTCGATATCCTCGTCAGCGTCACCGGCAAGATCACCGGCGGCGCGGGCAAGATCCGCCTCGCAGCCGCGACCCTCCTCGGCGTGCAGGGACAGGTGCGCGCCGACGGTGTCTGGAGCTCGACGCCGCCCGGCGGCAGCGTCGCGACGGGGAACTCCGGCGGTGGACATACGGGCAAGGGCGGCAACGGCTCGTCGGGAGTCGGGGGTGGCGCCTACGGCGACACCACGCTCAGTGCATCGACTGGCTTCATCGAGACCGAAGGAGGCGCGCCGGGCGCGCCGATCGGCTCGTCGGGCAAGGGCGGCGGTAACGTGTTCATGGCCGCCGGCAAGGGCGTCGTGGTGTCTGGGCTCGTGACGGCGAACGGTTTCGCGGGGTTCTCGAACTTCTTGCCCGGCTGCAACACCGGTCGCGGCGGCGGAGCGGGCGGCGGTGTCGTCGTCGTGTCGCCCGACCTGAAGCTGATCGGCAGGATCGAGGCGAAGGGCGGGGCAGGCGGCGGCGGCGCCGGCGGCGGTGGCGGCGGCGGGGGCGGCGGCATCATCAAGATCAAGACGGCGAACATCGAGTTCGGCCCCACATCGACCGCCTTCGACGGCGGGGCCGGCGGCTCCGTAGGGACCGCGCCCTGTTCCTCGGCGAAGGCGGGCACGGCGGGGGCATCCGGTAACTTCAAGCTCCTTCGAACATTCATGAGCCACGCGCTTCCTCTGCGCCCGTTCTGGCAGACGGATAACAACATCAAGATCCCCTACGCCGCGGCGGCGCCGGTGGTGGGTACGAGTGACGACTTCGACGTGGTCTTGTGTGGCATCCCGATCAAGGGCGACCGGCCGGATCAGGACCTCGACGGCGATGACGATCCCGACGGGCTGCAGGGTTCGTTCTCGATCCCGGCCACGCGCTCGGTCGACTTCCCGTGCGGGCAGCTCGATGGGAGGTCACTGCTGCTTCGGCACAAGAGGATCAACGGCGCGACGGCCTCTCCCGATGGCGATTCGATGAGCGTGTCGCTCGCGATCAGCGGCCTCGGATCCAATGGCTTCTGGGGCATGTGGACGACCATAGTCAAATCGACGGTGAACAACGACAGTTGTCTCGTGCACGCCACACCGGCCGAGCGCGACGCCGACATCGCCAACTGCATCCTGGAGCCGTCGCCGCCGTCGCCGCAGGTCATCTTTGGCATCGATCAGAGGCTTCCCGAGCTAGACGTCGCCATCCGAGGAACGGTACCGACGGACCTCGGGCTGATGGCCGCACCGGGCCCACTGACGCTCGAGATCGAGAGCGTCTCGGACACGATGACGGGCGACTTCCCGCCGGAGCCTGATCCCCTCACGGGCGTGGACAGCATCGAGTGTGGTGCCGACGGCCAACTGCACACCTGCGAGCCGGGACGAACCATCGTTATCCATCAGTCGCTGGGGACGAGCGTCGTCGTTCGCGCCACCGATCGAGCGGGTAATGCCGCGGAATCCAGGCTGAGCGTCTTGAAGGACAGTCTGGCGCCCACGTCCAAGGCGCGCCGTGAGCCTGCTGCCGGGACCGGGAAGAACGGCTGGTACGTGAGCTCGCCCACGTTCGTCCTGTTCGACTTCAACGACCCGTCGGACATCAGGGTGTCGTTCGCATCTGGTTTCGACCATTACGAGTATCGCTTCGACGAGGGCAGCATGCGCACGTGCGAGGTGAACCCGTGCCTGATCGACAAGGATCTTCCCGGACCGGGCAGGCACTCGCTGGTCTGGGTCGCGGTGGATCGGGTCGGGAACCGCTCGAAGGAACAGACGCTCGCGGTGAACATAGACGGCCAGGCGCCATTGACCGCTTTCACGACGGTCGCTCGCGCGCCCGACGGCGCGAACGGATGGTTCACGCAGGCGACCTTCGCCGCGATCTCGTCGTTCGATCTGCCTGCCGGCGGCGCCGGGCTCAAGCCGCGGGCAGGCGACGTCACCACGTTCACCGGTTTCGGGATCTTCTACGGTATCGACGGTGCCCCCGCGGTCACGCCGTACACCAAGATCCTAGAGATCCCCGCGGGAACCCACGTCGTGTGCTACCGAGCGGTGGACGTCGCGGGCAATACCACCCCGACCCGCTGCAGTGATCCGATCAAGGTTGACCTCGGCGCCCCGTCTACGTCGATCGTGACGACACCGGCGCTGCCGGACGGCAGTGACGGGTGGTACCGCACGCGACCGACGGTGCGTCTTACCGCGAGCGACCCGACTCCTGGCTCGACCGTCGATCGCTCGTTCGATCCGGATCTCTCCGACCTGTGCACGGGGCGCGCGCTGCGCCCGGATCCGACCGAGAAACTTCCCTCGGGAACATGCATCTCGATCGATGGCGCGCCGTACGTGCCCTACACGGGGGCGACGATCACGATCGCGGAGGGGCTGCACGACGTGCGCGCCTTCTCCATCGACGTGTCGGGTCAACGCAGCCCCGTCGTCGAGCAGCTCTACCGCGTGGATCTCTCCCGCCCGGTCACCTCGATCCGTGTCCGGCCTCCGGACCCGTCGCTGTCGCCGTGGTATCGGACGCTGCCCTCGATCGTGCTCCGGGCAACCGACGGGGATCAGAACGCCGGATTGCGCGACATCCAGTTCAAGGTGGACGGCGGCGCCTTCGCGCGCTACGTGGAGCCGTTCGCCATGACCGAAGGTATCCACACCGTGACCTACTTCGCGCGCGATCTCGCCGGCTTCGACGAGGTTGCCCGGACGGTGACGGTGCGGGTCGACGTAACGCGGCCGGTTGCACGCGCGACGTCACCCGATCCACAGATGTGGTTCCGTCCTCAGGGGCCGTCGAAGGCGAAGCTTGCATGGTCTGTATCGGACAGTCGCGCAGGAGTCGTGAAGGTCGTGGTGTTCGTTTACGACGAAGCGCACCGAGTGGTCGCCCGGCTCGATGCCGGGTCGGTCACCGTTGCGGCCGGGATCCCGGTCTCCGGCGTCACCGAATGGGATGGTACCGACAACGTGAACGCTGCCGGGACCGCGACGCCCGTGCCGGCGGGGGTGTACCACTATCGGGTGCTGGCGACCGACAGCGCGGGCAACCGCGCGCAGAGTTCCGAGTCGACGCCATCCACGATCAGGATCCTGTGATCAGGCGCCGGTGACCGTGAACAGGCTCCATTCGCCCGGCACGCCTTTCAACGGATGAACGCCTCGATCGGCGAACTCGATGCCCGACCCGGCGACGAGTGGCGGAACGCTCCCGGAGACGACAACTTCGCCGGCGCCTGCTTCGGCCATCACACGCGCAGCGATGTTCACCGCTATCCCGGCGACGTCCTCACCGCGGAGCTCAACTTCGCCCGTATGGAGGCCGGCGCGCACCTGCAGGCCCAGGTCGCGTACGGCTTCGTTCACGCTCAAGGCGCATCGGATGGCGCGCGCCGGACCGTCGAACGTGGCGAGGTATCCGTCGCCTGTGAACTTCACCGCACGGCCGCGGTAACGCTCGATCTCGCGGCGCATGATCGCGTCGTGCTCGTCGAGCAGCCAGTGCCATCGTTGGTCGCCGATCTCGGATGCGCGCTCGGTCGATCCGACGATGTCGGTGAACAACACGGTCGCGAGTACGCGGTCATCGAGGTTCGGCGCGCCTTTGGTTCCGGTGAAGAACGTCTGGAGCTCGCCGAGGATCCAGTCAACGTCGTGGATCCAGTAGAGGCCCCAGAAGCCCGGCCGTTCGACGTAGCGGCTATCGGGGATGTGTTCGGCCAGGTAGCGGCCGTGCTCGGGACGGATCCACGGGCTGCCGGTGTGCGAGATGACCAGCGTCGGCACGTTGATCGTCGAGAGGACCCCACGGATGTCCATGCTCAGCATCAGCCGGGTCGCGAACTCGGTGGTGGCCGGGTTCATGGACGCGCGTTCGAGCCGCGCGAACCAGTCGCGGAACCGCTCATCGTCGGCCAGTTCCGGCGCTAAGACCTTGAGGTTTGCGCCCGTTCCGTGTTGCGACTTGTAGGCCTGGATGAACCGTTCGAACGACTCTTCGGGGAACCCCCATGGATAGTCCTCGCTCCGTCGCAGCGTGGCGAAGCAATTGATCAAGGCCAACGACCGGGTCCGCTCCGGATGGGTCGCTGCGAACAGAGGGATGCTGCCGCCCCCTTCCTCCGTCGCGAGTAGAGCGGCGCGCTCGGAACCTGCCGCGTCGAGCACCCACCTCAGGTCGGTCGCCCACTCCTCGTTAGTGGGAGGCGCGCCGTTCGGGATCGGGTCGGAGAGCCCGGTCCCGCGACGGTTGCACATGATCAGCCTCGACCACGTCGCGAGACGCCGAAGGAATCGCTCGAGCGCCGGGTTCTCCCAGATGACGTCCAGGTTCTTCGGGCCGGGATGGAACAGGATGTCGACCGGGCCATCGCCGACGACCTGGTAGGCGATCCGCCCTCCCGGGCTGGGCGCGAAGTGGACCGGTGGTGGCTTCACAACAGGCAGCGTAGAGGATTCGCTGAGGGCGAGAGTTCGGGAGGCACGCTGCCGACCGAAGAGGGGACAAGCCCCGCGCTTTCAAGCCTCGAGGAGATCGCCGGCGCTGCCACGCTGTAGCCGCGGGATCGCTACCGGATGCGAACCAGTCGAAGCACGTCCGTTGCGGGATCGGGATCGTGTGGCGAGCCTGCCAGCACCGCAACGACATCGTCGCGATGAACCAGACCGAGACGCGCCGCTGCCTCGACGGAGAACCGGACCATGTCGTCGGTCGTTCGTTGCTTCTCGACGAGTACGGACGTTATCCCCCACGCGACGGTGAGCTGCCGGGCGGTCCGGACCGATGGAGTCGCAGCAAGGATCGGGATCCGCGGGCGGAAGCGGGAGATCGCTCGCGCCGTCGCTCCTGTGTTCGTGCACGCGATCAGGGCCGTCGCCCCAGCGTCCATAGCAGCGCGCCACGCGGCCGCCGATATCGCTGCGGTGATCCGCACCGAAGCCGGTGCGCCGCGAGTTTCAACGATCTGCTGCCGACCGAGGTCTCGCCCCCATCCCTCGAAGTCGAAATCGCGCTCCGCGCGCGTCGCGATCCGTGACATCGTTGCGATCGTGCCGACGGGATCGTGACCGATGGCCGTTTCTCCAGAGAGCATCAGCGCGCTCGTCCCGTCGAAGACGGCGTTCGCGACGTCGCTCACCTCCGCGCGCGTCGGGATCGGCGCGACGACCATCGACTCCAACATCTGCGTGGCGGTTATCACCGGCCGGCCGTACGCGACGCCTGCGCGGATGATCCGCTTCTGGTAGTGCGGAACATCCTCGAGTGCGCAGCGGATGCCCAGGTCGCCACGCGCGACCATCACGCCGTCGGCGGCCGAGATGACATCGTCCAGCGCATCGACGGCTTCCTGCGTCTCGATCTTCGCGACGAGCATCGGGGGGTCGCTTCCCGCGGCGGCGCGTACTCGGTCGATCTCGGCGCCCGATCGCACGAAAGAGATCGCGACCGCCTCGACGCCCGCTTCACAGACTGCGTCGAGCATCACAAGGTCGTCCGGGGTCGGCGTCGATTCGGCGAAGCGCCCGGAGGGCAGGACGACCCCGGGGCGTCCGCGCAGACGACCGCCCGTCAGCACGCGCGCCACCGCGCGGTCGTCACGGACGGTCTCCACGGTGAGGACGATCCCGCCATCGCCGAGGGCGACCCTGTCCCCGGACCGGAGCTGTGCGAGCGCGTCTGGTCGGTCGATCGCGATATGGCGCCAGTCGCTCGATGCTTCGTCGCCGCCGGGCACCAGCTCTGTCGTGTCGCCCTCTGTGAGGTACACACCTTCGACGGGGAATCTCGCCGCTCGAACCTTCGGTCCGGGAAGATCCGCCAGGATGCCGACGTACTGGCCCTCCTCCTCCGCGGCGCGCCGGACGCGCCGGATCCGTTCGAGGGTTTCGGCCACCGGCCCGTGCGCGAGGGAGAGCCTCGCCATGTTCATCCCTGCGGCGATCATGCGCCTCAGGGTTCCGGGGTCCTCCGAGGCCGGACCGATGGTCGCCACGATCTTCGTTCTGCGTTCGCTCATCGGATCCATCGCCCTAGCGTACGACGCTCATGACGTCGGCCGGGTGTCATCACGGTCGCCCCCAGGCCGCCTCCGTATCCATGGCGCGCCAGAGAACGGCTTGCCGGGTCGGCGCTCGCGTACCGCCACGGTGAACCGTCGCAGGGCGATCACGCACCAGATCGCCTCGAGGATCCCGAACAGCCAGGCACCTGCCATGAATCCGTACGCGCTCGACAGCGCACACCCCGCTGCGAAGCCCAGGATGAACCTCGGTCCGCGTCGCTCGAGCGCATACATCACCATCATGAAGGTGAGCGCGACGACCCCGAACGCAGTGACCATGCCCCCACTATGCACGCGCCTGATGGTGGAATGCGTTATCCGTCCTCGCGCGCTTCGATCTCTTCGCGCAACGCCTCCAGCGTTGGAAGTGCGCCGATGTCCTTCATCCGCCCGGCAGCTCGCTTCATCCGGATCAGGTCATCGATCGCGCAGATGAGGACGTCGACGCCATCGATGTCAACGACTTCCGCGTTGGCCACGAGTGTCTTGTATCCGCTCACGCCCGCCGGTTCACCCAGGAGATCCAGAGGGCCCGCGTCGGTGTCGAAGGCGAAGTTGAGCTGATTCGCGAGCGTCTTGACGTCGAGCTGGAACGGAAGGCCCGACGGCGCGCCACGGAGTTCCGCATGCAGTTCCCGGAGCGCCGCAGCGAGCCGCTCGAGGTTCCTGATGTCGCGGGCGTGACACACGTCGAGGTCGGTCGTGACCAGTGGGGAACCCAGGATGTTTCCGGCGAAGCCGCCGATGACGACGAAGTCCACGTCGTGCTCGCGCAGGATCCGCAGCAGTGTGAGCGGATCGAACGCGGCACTCACCGCCTGGTCGCCTTCTGTCTGAGCGCGGTCATCTTGCGCGACGCATCGGCCATGTAGGCAGCGCGCTCGGCCGGCGTCCGCTTGAGGAGGTCGTCGATGAGCGTGAGGTCCACGCCCTCGCTCAGACGAGGCGCCGTGTACAGCTCTTCGCCGCATGCGTGCAGCAGACGCTCGAGGGTGTCGAGGCGTGGGACGACTGCGCCGCTCTCGATCCGTGCCACAGAAGGCTGTCCGAGGCCGGTAAGACGCGCGAGTTCTCGCTGGGTCAGCCCCGCCCTCCGGCGGGCCTGCCGTACTGTGCGCCCGGCCTTCATCTTCGAGGACACGATAGCATATAGAGCATCAAACACATAACTAATCTGTTATCGCGTCGCCTCGGCGCGACGAGGCCTGGCCTGTCGCTTGCAGAACCAGAGCGGAGACAAGATCACGCTGACGCTTCGCAACGCCGCAAGCTTCACGCTCATCGATCGTCAGAGGTGATCTGCGGCCTTAACCCGCATCCAGCGTCATCATCGCAGACGTGGATGCAGGAAGAATGTCTATGCCATGATTCCACTTTGGACGATGGCAGGGACATCGGGGGAGGGCGCGCGATGGCGACCGAGGAGATCCGAATGGTTCGGTCGAAGGACGGAACCGAGATCGCCGTGTTCGTGACCGGCGACGGCCCGCCACTGGTGCTGGTGCACGGCACGACGGCAGACCACACGCGGTGGCGCACCGTGGTCCAACCGCTCGCAAAGAAGTTCACCGTCTACGCCATCGACCGGCGAGGGCGTGGGGCGAGCGGCGACAAAGAGCCGTACGCGCTGGAGCGCGAGTTCGAGGACGTCGCCGCCGTCGTGGACTCGATCGGCGAACCAGTGAATCTGCTCGGGCATTCCCACGCCGCGCTCTGCGCGCTCGAGGCCTCCGTTCGCACGTCGAACCTGGCGAAGCTCGTGCTCTACGAAGGTCCGTTCTCGGTGGATGGTGGTCCCGTTTCGGATCCGGCGGTCATCGAGCGACTGAAGGCGCGCCTGGAAGCGGGCGAACGCGAAGCCGTCGTCGAGACGTTCTTCCGCGAGGTCGCGCACGCCCGCGACGAAGACATCGAGGTGCTGCGATCGTTGCCGGCCTGGCAGGCCCGCATCGCCGCGGCGCATACGATCCCGCGCGAGGAGCACGCGGCTAGCACGTACCGCTTCGAAGAGGAACGTTTCCAGAACATGACCACCCCGACGCTCCTCCTGCTGGGAGGCGACAGCCCGTCACTGTTCTCCGAGCCGACCGGCGTGCTCGAGAAGGTGCTACCGAACGTACGCGTGGCGATGCTGCCCGGTCAGCAGCACGCGGCGATGGACACCGCGACGGAGCTGTTCCTGCGTGAGGTCATCGGGTTCCTTGCGGAATAGACCGCGACGGGTTCGACCTTCACGAACGCTCCTCGAGGTCGGCGCCCTCGCATCCACGAGCTCTTGCCAATGAGTCGGCCTCGTCGTGAAGGACCGACATCGCCTTGCGCGTGATCTTTCCGAAGGGATCGATCCTGATCTGCAGGCGCTTGCCCTTCACCTGCGCACGCCAGACGGCGACCAACTCTCCATCGAGCAGGACGGCTCCGGGGCTCGCCGTCGCGCGCCACAGCAACCGCTGCGCTGCTCGATCCGGAAGCGTCGTCTCTCGATCGCGACCTTGGAGATACGGATCGTTGCGAGGCAGGAAGCGTGCCCCCTTCGCCGGCGTCATTCCGGCCAGGCGATCGACGTCGCGCCGAAGCATCGTCGCACGCTTGCGAGTTCCGACCCCGACATCGACGAGGTCGGATCCGAGATCAGCGATCGAGCGCTTGGCGTCTGCATTCGAGATCCCGGCCCAGGTCGCGAACCCGGCGGACGTCGAGGGCCCGTTGCACGATAGGTAGCGGCGGAGAAGCTCAGCGCGAGCCTCGGTTCGCTTCTCGTCCGGCGATCTTCCGAGCAGCCGATCGGTCCGGATCAGTGAGCCGGTGCCCGGCTCGAAGCACCAGACGCCGCGAACCGACACGAGTCTGAACAGGATGTCCTCCACATGCGGGTCCGGACAGCGACCGCGGCAGTGGGGAACGAGCGCTTCCGGGAGTCGTTTGGTCATCTCGGCGGCAAGCTCTGCCCATGTGAGCGGCTCCGCCTTCAGCGCGTCGAGCGCAACCGCGCACGCGAGATCGAGCGCTTCTTCCGCGCGCATCCCGGAGGGACCGAACGTCCGGAGGAACGGTTTCAGCGCGACGCGGAGCGACTCCTCATCGGCCGGGCTCACGCCGAGCGTGAAGGTGCCCAGATCCTCGACGGGCACGATCGTCGACCCTGTGCGCGCGCTCATCGTCTCAACGAGAGCCCTCGACGCCAAGGCGTCATCGATGTCCGCCTGCGTGACATCAACGACGCGCGCATGGAGAGCGGGTAGCGGCGTTCCCTGCGTACTCCGGATCCCGCAGGCAGAAGCAGCCTTCGACAGGGAGCCCTTCGGGAGCCGTTCGACCAGGTGATGACCCGCGAGGCGGAAGGAGAGGAGCTGCTCCCTCTCGACATCCATGAGCGCCCTCCGCCTTCCATCGGCTGCCTGATGTGCGTGCGAGCGTTCTTATACTCCTCTCGTTCGAAGCAGGAAGCGTCCTCCCCGACCGCGAAGGTTGTCCTGCATCCCGAACGAGGAGGAACGCATGACACCTGCAATCAGGCTCTTCGCTGCCGCAGTGGTTCTCGCCGCAACCTTGGCGCCTCTCAGCGCGCCTGCGACCCACTGCGTGCAGGATGTGATCATCTTCTCGGGGGTGGACACGGGTCAGACGGATCCGAACGGTGCGCCGTTCAGGCCGGGTCCCAACGGCGCGCTCGTGGGATGCCAAGTCGATCCGGCCAACGAGTCGCTCGCGGTGATCAGCCCCGGCGCGACGAACATGGTCGTGGCCTTCACCCTCGGCACCCAGGTCCCGACGGGCGTGCTGACCTTCGCCGGTGCGACAACCGAGCTTCTGTTCACGCGGATCCGGCCTGCCTATGCAACGAGCGCGCGGTGGGAGAGCCAGTCGATCCCAACGCAGCCGGGCGCAGGTCCAGTCACCGCGACGGTGTTCCTCGGCGGCGAAGAGATCAACACGGTGACGTACAACAAGCTCGCCTGAGGCCCGCGTTCGCGTTCGTCGGGACTTCGATGCGCCGTTGTCGGAACAGATCCTCGCGGAGTTCGAGGGCGATGCCTGAGCTCCTGCTCAACGGGCATAAGCGGTGAGCGGCGCTCTCCGCACAGAGTATGTCAGGGGACGCCCGATGATGATGTCCATGACTTCGTAGTAGGCTCTTGCGCTGTTCATCGGAGGTCCACCGAACAGGGGGTGAGCAGCTCTTGATCAAGCGCATGCTCTCGACAGTCGTCGTCGCTCTCGCATTGTTGATCGTGACGACCACTCCGGCCGGCGCGCGCGAACTCATCGGGTGCAACGGCATCGTCCAATGGCCGTGTCCGGGGCCAGTATTGATCGACACGTGATTGCGATGAAGCATCGGAAGGGCCCGCTCATGCCGGCCCTTTACGTAGGTGTTAGGAACGTGACGCCAGGATGAAGGGATCGGGAACGGAGTTCTTCGATCCTGCCCATCTGAAGACTGAGGAGTACGCAGATTCACGCAAGTTCCGCGCGCGCACCAGCATCTACCGCTACCAACACCCGGACGTGGACTTCCGCGAGTGGGCCCTATCCTTCCTTCCATCCGACCTTGGAATGGTCCTCGACGTCGGTTGCGGTCCCGGCGATTACTTGAGCAGGGTGTCGCGGACAGAGCGTGCGCAGGCGTTGGTCGGTGTTGATCTTTCGGCCGGCCTCCTGGGTGAGATCCGCGACGTCGATGCGACTTTGTGCGTTGCGGATGCTCAGGCATTGCCGCTCGAGAGCGAGTCGTTCGCCGCGACCCTGTGTATGCACATGCTTTACCACGTCCCCGACATCGATCTCGCGATCGGTGAGCTTCGCCGCGTCACGAAGCTCGGTGGCACGGTCCTGATCGCGACGAACGGCTCGGAACACCAGCGCGGGATCCGGGATGCGTTCGATGCATCCGTTGCCGATCTCTCTGCAGGTAAGGCAGGACCGGTGCTGTCAACCGAGCGCAGGTTCCGGCTGGAAGACGGGAGTGACATGCTCCGTAGCCGTTTCGCGTCGGTGGAGCGACACGATCTTTCGCGAGAGCTCGTGGTTCCCGAGGTCGGGCCAGTGGTGACCTACCTCGAAAGCGTCCGCTCGTTCCATGAGGCGAAGCTGCCCAAGGACGTGAGCTGGGAAGACGCAGTCGGCAGGTTCAGCCAGCGCGTCCAAGACGAGATCGACCGCACCGGGTCCTTCCGCAGCTCGGTCTATGCGGGCGTCTTTGTTTGTCGCTGATGGGACCGCACGCTTGAGTCTCCCCGCCGATCGGGCGCCAATCGAATCGCCATTCGTCACAGGCGTGATGCTGGTCATGCTCCACCGGCAGCGCGAAGCAGCCGCTCCAGCGTGGTCCGCTTCTTCGGGAACGCCAGCATGTGGGTCAGTTCGCGCGTTGCTCGCTCGCGGTCTTCGCCTTCTCCGTTCAGCGCGATGCTCATCCGGCTGACGAGCCAGTTGAGCCACGCGACTATCACCGGCGAGAAGATGGAAACGTCGAGATGCGGCAGCGAGCCGGCGATCGATGCGTAGCCGTGGAGGATCGCCTTCGCGGTCACCTCGTTGATCTCCGTGTTCGGCATCGCGCACCACGAATCCAGCACGAGTCCGATGTGCCACGATGGCGTGATCGCACCGGCGAACTCCCAGCCTGTTGGCACGAGCGCGCCGTCCCTCCCTAGATGCGTGCTGGATGGTTGGAAGTCGGTGTGCGTAAGCACCAGACCATCGACCGGCGCTTCGACGGCCGCCGAACCTATGTCGAGGATCGCGGGCAGGGCATCAGCGAGCGCGCGCGTCCACGAGACCTCGGCCTTCTCCACCACAGAGAGGATCCGGTTCCACTCCTCCGACGACCGTGGTTCCGCTGCAAGCCACGGATGCATCTGTTTGGAGTGTTCGAGGTCGAGGCCGTGAAGCGTCGCCAGCAACTGTCCAGCCTTGAACGCGTTCGCGCTCGAGACCGGACTCGCGATCGTCGGTCCGAGCTCGAGCCACTGATCCACACGCCAGCGGTGCTCCCCGACTTCTTCGAGCAGCCCGCCTGCGGTGTTCCGCATCGCACGCGGAACCGTGATCCCCGCTTCGCGCGCCGCGTCCATGAGACGAACCGCTTCCTCCGCCTGCTCGTCCTCGAACCCGGACATCACCGCGTGGACGGACCAGGTTCCCTTCTCTGTTTCGAGGCGGAGCCATGGTCCCATCACGTCTGTCGCACCTTGCACCGCCGGCGCCGTTATCTCGCCCAGATCGAAGGCCTTCGCGATCCCGGCGGCGATGTCTGCGTCGAAGAGTTGGGACTCGGCACGGAGCCGTTCGACCTCGGCTTTGAGGTCGGTCCAGGCGTGGAAGCCGTACTGCTGTGCAAGCGTCCGCTGGGCATCGGACAGCGATGCATCCGACTGGATCTCGCGCAGCGCAGCGAGCAGGTCTTTGGCCTGCTGCTTGAGATAGTCCAGGTTTGGGGCCTGGGGCAGGGTCCTCACGTCACACCTCGCTCTCGCCCGGACTCGCACGGGCTATCGAGAGCTTCGGCGTTCCGCAGCTCGACCCTGGGTTAGAGCAAGAGATGGCTTCGAGCCTTCCGGCGAGTCTCGGCGCGGTCTCTCACCGCGCGCGCCGAAGGTAACAGCCCATCACGTTGCTGGTCAAGACTCCGGAGCTTGCGTTAACTGCCTTCGTAGGCCCTCTGCAGTTCAGCGAGATCGAACTTGCGCATCTTGAGGAACGACTCGGTGACGCGCGCCATCTGTTCTTCGGAGGCCGTTCGCATCATCTCGTCCATCGCCGACGGGACGACCTGCCACGACAGTCGGTACTTGTCCTTCAGCCATCCGCACTGTTCCGCCTCCGGGACGGCCGAGAGCGCGCTCCAGTAGTGGTCGATCTCGTCTTGCGAATCGCAATCGACGACCAACGAGACGGCCTCGTTGAAGGTGAAGTCGTGCTTGTACGCACTGTCCATGGCGGAGAGCTGGTGCCCCTCGAGTGAGACGCTCCCGAACTTGAGCGTCCCCTCCGGATCGGGATCCTCCCCCGCGCCGCGTTGGATCATGGTGCCGATCTCCGACTTGGGGAAGACGGAGGTATAGAACCGAAGTGCTTCCTCGGCCTTCCCACAAACGTCGCCGACGAACATCAGCATCGGGGTGATCCGTTGTGTGATCCCGAGGCTGTCGGCGAGCCCGACCTGCCACGAGAGACCGTAGCGATCTTCGGTCCAGCCGTAGTGCTCGCTGAACGGATACGCATCGAGCGGCATGAGCGCGCGGCCACCATCGGAAAGGGTGTTCCAGTACTGGTCTACTTCGGCCTTGGTCTCGCATACCACGAAGAACGACACCGCTGGTGTGAACTTGAACAGGGGTCCGGCGCTGATCGCCATGAAGCTCTGGCCGAACAGCTCGAAGGAGAGAACCTCGGCGTCGCCCGACGGCGTGTCGCGCAGCGTCGTCGAGGCGGTGATCCTCGAGTCTGGAAAGGTCGAGATGTAGAACTCGGCTGCTTCCCGCGCTTCCTTGTCGAACCACAGGTGCGGCTTGATCTTGTCCATGCTTGCCTCCGTCCGTCCGACTCCTCGTGATAGGACATCGGTGTTGCGCCGGGTCCGAAAGCCTATGCTCCCTCGACGGACTCTCGGGGCTATGCAGGAACCGGGCGCGCGACGATCGAAGCGTCTGGTATGGACACGATCTTCGAGACCGAACGGCTCCGTGCCCGCCCACTCACCAACGCCGACGGCGAAGCGTGCTTCGCGCTCTACGGTGATCCGTCGGTCACGCGCTACGTGACGCCCGGCGGCGCGACCGCTCCGAACATCGAGTGGGTTCTTGCCCAGATCGACGAGGGTTTGCTCGCCCGCCAGCCCGATCGGCGCTTCGGGTTCTGGGGGCTCGAACGGCGCAGCGATGACCTTGTCGTCGGCACGGTGGCGCTCGTCGAGGTCGATGACTTCGACGGCGACTACGAGATCGGCTGGCACCTTGCTCCCGCGCATTGGGGGCAGGGGTATGCGCTCGAATCTGGCATCGCGCTGTTACGACATGGCTTCGATGCTGCCGGACTGGACCGCGTACTCGCGCTGGTGCATCCCGACAACGAACGGTCGCTCCGAGCTTGTGTGCGGCTGGGAATGGAGCGGAGCGGGATGCGGATCAACCACGGGAGCGAACATGCGGAGTTCGTCGCCGAGAAGAAGACCTGGGTTGCGCCCCCGAGACGGTCGGTTCCTTGACCTATGATCCTGCGTGAGCATCCTTTCCCGCGATCGCCGTCGGTAGATAGTTGAAGGGGACCTGTTGGAGACGTGGCGCAAGAGCCTCACGCGGAACTACGTGACGGCGATCGGTGAATTGGAACAGGCGCTCGAGCATTGTCCCGATGAGCTCTGGGAAGCGAGCCTGTGGCCTGTCCGGAAGGATCACGCCTTCGTCTGGCCCGTGCGCCGCGCCGGTTCCAAGGAGCCCGGGGACGAAGCGATGCTCCAGATCCACTCGGCGTTCTGGAACGTTGCCTTCCACACGCTCTTCCATCTCGATTTCTACCTGTCCGGCGGCGTGCCTCCGTTCAAGCCGCCGCCCCCGTTCCGTTCGGACGAGCAAGAGGCTTACCGTGTGCCGCGACGGACCTACACGCGTGACGAGCTGCTGACCTACGCCTCCGCCTGCCTGCAACAGGCGCGCGACGTTCTCGGTGAGCTCACAGGCGAGCGCGCGGACGCCATCCTGCCGCCGACTTCGAACTACCGCGGCTTGCCGTTCCTCGACCTGCTGCTCGTCAACCTGCGGCACGTCCAGGAGCACACCGGCCAGTTCAACCTGTTCCTCGGTCAGCATGAAGCGGTGCAGCGAACGGAGTTCGAGCAACGAACCGGCCTCACCTCGCGG
Organism: Actinomycetota bacterium; assembly: GCA_046716205.1. Classification (GTDB taxonomy): domain Bacteria; phylum Actinomycetota; class AC-67; order AC-67; family AC-67; genus JBKJXT01. Next base: position 4,669 of record JBKJXT010000213.1, on the reverse strand, counting down.
CAAGGCGCGAGGTTGCTTGCGGAGCGCGTGCAGGGGAGATCCGACGACGAGGTCGATACCTGGGTGAACTCCTCTGGAGGCTACGCACAGTTGGCTCCGATGCTCGCGATGGGGTTCTGCGAACGCTTGAAACCCTCAGGTGACGTTATCGTCGGGTTCAACGTCGGATCGGGTTTCGCGATCAAGGTCGCCAAAGGTGTGGCGAAGGTGCAGACGAAGATGCCGAAGCGGCTCGATGCGGCCGTCCACATCAGCGACCGCGACATGCTGCGGCTGATCGCGTCGGATCTTGACGTCGCAGCGTCGCTCGCCGAGGGTCGGGTCAAGGTCGATGGCGACGCAGAAGCGCTCGAACGCCTGATGTCGATGCGCGCCTGATCACAGGCTCTGATCGCCGGCTCAGCCGGCGAGGGTCGCCGCCATCCGATGATCGAACCATTGCCGACGCCTACGTCTCGCGCCACTCGTGGCCCTCCCACGGGTCGTAGTCTCTCTCGAGCGCTTCTTGCGCGGGCCGGATCTCTTCGGGCACGTTCCGGAGGTTGACGCGGATCCGGTACCACATCGATGAGCGCCCACGCATGGGGTCGACCATCACGTCCGGCGGTTTCAGGTGCGGAACCACGTCGGGATGTCTTGCTTTCCAGACTTCCAGACCCGCGAGCGCTTCGGCCTGCGTCGCCGCGCGCGTGATCTCGATCAACGGCGCCGTCGTTCGGCGGCGCCCGGTGGGTCCAGTGCGTTTGCCGGGTGCGGGGGGCGGAACGGTTCCGGCTCGGCGCCGGGACGGTTGCACCCGCGGCGGCTCGCCGGGCGCCTTCGCGTATTGCGGCGGCCACGGTGCATCGCCGAGTCCGCTCGCTTCGTGCTCTTGCGCGAGCGCGAGGAGCTTGTCGAGCGAACCGACCGCATCGTCGATCCCTGCGTACGGGTCATCTCCGGAGGAGAAGCGGTCGGGCACGGTGTCGATCGTGAATGCCATCGGATCGCACTCGGGGACCTCGTCCCAGCGCAGCGGTGTCGAGACCGTCGCCGCAGGTGTCGGACGGACGGAATAGACGGACGCAACGGTGCGGTCCTTCGCGTTCTGGTTGTAGTCGATAAAGACTCCTTCGCGTTCTTCCTTCCACCATTTGCTCGTCGCGATCCCCGGCGCGCGTCGTTCGACCTCGCGCGCGAACGCGACGGCCGCGCGCCTGACTTCTGAGAACGTCCAGCGGCGCTCGATGCGTGAATAGACGTGCATGCCCTTGGAGCCCGACGTCTTGGGGTATCCCGCCAAACCGAACTCGTGCAGCGTTTCGCCGCACAGCAACGCGACGTCGCGCACCTGGGACCACTCGATCCCCGGCATCGGGTCGAGGTCGATGCGGAACTCATCAGGATGCTCCAAGTCGTCCGCGTGGACGGGGTGTGGGTTGAGGTCGATGCATCCGAGGTTGATCACCCACGCGAGTTGCGCGGCGTCCGAGACGACGATCTCCTCGGCGGTCCTACCCGACGGGAACCGAAGTTCTACCGTGTCGACCCACTCCGGTCGAGACGACGGCGCGCGCTTCTGGAAGAAGAACTCTGCGTCGGCGCCGTTGACGTATCGCTTGAGCGCCATCGGCCGGCCGCCCACACCGCGAAGTGCGCCGTCGGCGACGGCGAGGTAATACCGGACGAGACCGATCTTGGTGTGACCGGTGCGTGGGAAGAAGATCTTGTCCGGGTTCGAGACAGTGACCTCGCGCCCGGCGACCTCCAGGACCTCCTTCTTCGCCGGCATGCTCGCACGATATCGACCGCCAGAGGCCGAGACCGCCAGGCGCGCGCGGCTCACACGCTTGACCAGTCAGATCTCCAGGGCTAGCAGCTATCGAGGCGGAGATCGCCGCACGCCATCCCGTCGAACGAGTACGAGGACCGGTAGTAGATCGAGAGGTGGTCGGCGACCGCCTCGGACTCGATGCGGTTCGGAACATTGGTGTTCGTGGGAGCGTCCCAGGTGCCGGCACCGATCGACGATGCATCCGCCGACGCGTCGAAGGTCGTCGCGGTCAGGCGCGCCCGCGCATCGTCCTGGATCTCGGGGTCGTTGATGCCCTTCACCCACCGGTCGAACCACGCGAGGGTGTAGTGCATCGCGACGCGCTCGCCCTTGCGTGAGGCCGGGAGGATGTAGGGGACGTAGGTCCATTCCAGGTGCGTCGACCCGCGGTGCGAGACCTGGAACGCCGGCACGCCGCCAGCGACGAAGGCCTGATACCAGGCGCGCTTCCCTTCGGTCGGCTGCGACGCCGTCGGGGTTGGGTTGAAGAAGTACTCGGCGTTCTGGCTCATGGTCGGCACGCGTGGCGTTGAGCCGCCCAACTGCGCCGAATCCCAGGCCACCACTGCGTCGATCGGGTTGGCGATCGTGATGCCCGGGCGGATCTCGACCGTCGGCATGTTGCCGAGCTTGGTGACGGCGAAGGCGCCCGCGGAGTGACCGGCGGCGCCGATCCGGCCGTCGTCGAGGATCGCGCGCTGCGGGTTGTCGTCCGACAGGAAGAAGTTCAACGCATCCAGGGTTCCGCCCTCGAACCCTGTGGCCGAGCCACCGTTGGGGCAGTTCGACTGCGATTCTCCCTGGCCCATCACGTCGTAGGTCATGACGACGTAGCCGGCTTCTGCGAGCCCCTGCGCAGCCCACCAGTACATCTCCTCGTATCCCTGGATCGAGCCCGTCGTGATCACGACGCCCGGGAAGGGTGGTTCGAGTCGTCGTCCCTCGACGATCGGGTCCGCGCCGCCCATCTTCGGCGCGAAGATCGTGCCCTGGATCCGTGCGCCGCATCGGTTGAGGAACTCGACCGGCGACTGCACGCCGCGAGCGCCGTCCCAGTGCTGGCGGTAAGGGTCGGCCGCCTCGCCCGGCAGGATGCGTGAAAGACCCATCGCGGGTCGGTCCGGGTGGCGGAACTGGTCCATGAGGCCGTCGACATAGCCGGGCGTCGCCGTCGTCCAATACATGTGCCCAAAGGCGGGGTTGGCGGCCACGTCCTGCTGCCGCTGCGTCGCGTACTGCATGTTCGCGGCGTCGCGCTGCATCCACTCAGGTGTGCCCGGCTGGGGATCGGCGGCGCGCGCCGGAACGGAGGTCGCAAGGGTGATGCACGACAACAGCACAACGACGAACCCTCGACGCATGGCTCCCCCTCCGCTTGAGATGTCTCAGGGACCTGCTTCGACGTCGCGTCGAACGCTCCTTCCGCACCGGCAGCTATTCAGCCGAACAGCTGCGCAACGTAAGGCTCGTCTCCGCCACCGCCAGCCCGGTGCTAGCCTCTGCCTTATGACTGCAGAGGGCCGTAAGCCTTTCGTTTCCGGGAATCCCGGGCGCGACGTCCAGCGTGTCGGAACCGCGAACGTCCTGGGACAGGATCCGACGAAGATCTACGAGCCCGTATGGGGTGTGGTCGGGAACCTCGGCGATAGCCAGTGCTACATCGGCGTCACGCAGAAGGTGGATGCCGTCCACGCCGCGCTCGCCGAGCGCATCGCGCGCGACGATCTTGCGGTCCGACTCATCGCGCCGGCGTACACCATCGGTGTCTCCGACGGACAGCTGAACGGCACGGATCGGATGCGATACTCGCTCATCGGCCGCGAGGTCGTTCACGACAGCGTCAGCTTGCATCTCGCCGCGAACGACGTGAAAGGCTTCGTCGCCGTCGTCGCGTGTGACAAGCCGCCGGTCGGCACACTCGCGGCGGTCCTCGAGCACAACGAGCCTGCCGTGTTGTTCTCCGATGGTTCGATCAGCCCCGGTCACGATCCCGAAACCGGTGAACGGATCGACCTGGTTGCAGCGTTCCAGGTTGCAGGCGATCCCGATGCCGACACGAGGACCCGCTACGCCCTTCACGGGTGTCCGGGGTACGGGAGCTGCGCCGCGATGTACACGTACAACACCATGCAATCGTTCATCGGCGTACTCGGGATGGAACCGTTGCACATGGTGGCGCCGACGTCGGAGGATGCGCGCCGGGTCAAGGAATTCCCCGAGCAGCTCGTCGACTGTCTTTTGACGATGACGTTGAAGGAGATCAGGCCGCGCGACATCGTGACGCCCGCGTCGATACGCAACGCACTCACGGTGGCGATCGCGCTCGGCGGATCGACCAACGTCGCCCTCCATAGCGTCGAGATCGCGCGCGCGGCGGGGTTGGATCTCTGGCGCGATGTCATCAGCCAACAGGACTTCAACGCACTGTCGCGCCGGGTTCCGGTCGTGGCCGACGTCCGGCCGTTCGGTCGCTATTACATGGAGGACATCGACGCGAAGGGCGGATTGCAGGTCGTCGTGAAAGATCTGCTTGATGCGGGGTTCCTGGACGGGACCTGCATCACGTGCACGGGCGAGACCCTCGCGCAGCAGGTGCAACGCCTTGATCCACCATCGCCGGACAATGATGTGATCCACGCGGCCTCCGAGCCGTTCAAGGCGACCGGCGGCCTCAGACTGCTGCGCGGAAACATCGCTCCGGGTGGCGGCGCGGTGATCAAGGTCGCCGGTCTCGAGGGCGGTCTCGAAGGTGGTGTATTCATCGGTCGCGCGCGCGTCTTCAACAGCGAGGCAGCGCTGCTCGATGCGCTCGAGACATCGCCGGATTCCTTCGCGGACCGCGAGATGGTCGTCGTT
>JBKJXT010000212.1:0-3244 GCA_046716205.1 Actinomycetota bacterium | reverse complement strand
CCGACCTCTGCCTGGACGAGTACACCGACCACGGGCACTGCGGCGTGCTGCGTGAGGACGGCGTGGTGGACAACGACGCGACGTTGGAGCGCTATCGCTCGATCGCGCTGGCGCAAGCACGCGCCGGCGCGCACGTGGTCGCGCCCAGCGGCATGATGGACGGTCAGGTCGCCGCGATCCGCTCCGCCCTCGACGGCGACGGTTTCCACGACGTCGCAATCCTTGCGTACGCGGCCAAGTTCGCCAGCGCGTTCTACGGGCCCTTCCGCGAGGCCGCCGAGTGCGCGCCACGCTTCGGCGATCGTGCGGGCTATCAGATGGACCCGGCCAACGCGGACGAGGCGGTCCGAGAGGCGCGCGAGGATCTGGACGAGGGTGCGGACCTGTTGATGGTGAAGCCGGCCCTGCCCTACCTCGACGTCGTGCGCGCCGTGAAGGAAGCGACCCGCGCGCCGCTGGGGGCCTACCACGTCAGCGGGGAATACGCGATGGTGAAGGCCGCGGCGGCCAACGGGTGGATCGACGAGACCAAGGTGATGCTCGAGTCGCTGACCGCGATCAAACGCGCGGGCGCGGACTTCATCCTGACGTACTTCGCTGCGGACGCGGCGCGCGCGTTGCGATCGTGACGCGCAGCGACGACCTGTTCGAGCGCGCGAACGCCGTGATCCCCGGCGGGGTGAACTCGCCGGTCCGTGCGTTCCGCGCCGTCGGCGGAACGCCCCGGTTCATCACGAGCGCGAACGGCGCGCACGTCCTCGACGCCGATGGCGCGGACCTGCTCGACTACGTGATGAGCTACGGTGCGATCATCCTCGGTCACGCCGACGAACGCATCGTTGAAGCGGTGCATCGCGCGCTCGAGCGAGGATCCTCCTACGGCGCGCCGCACGAAGGCGAGGTCGCGCTGGCCGAGCGGATCTGTTCGCTGGTACCGGGCATCCAGAAGCTCCGGCTGGTGTCGTCGGGAACCGAGGCGGCCATGAGCGCGGTTCGCCTCGCCCGCGGCGCGACGGGCCGCGACGCGATCATCAAGTTCGAAGGCTGTTACCACGGCCACGCGGACGCGTTGCTCGCCAGCGCCGGGTCGGGCGTCGCGACGCTGGGGATCCCCGGCACGCCGGGCGTCACCGCCGGTGCGGCCGCGGACACCTTCGTCGTGCCGTTCAACGACCTCGAGGGCGTGCGCGCCGCGTTCGGCCGCGCCCAGATCGCTGCGGTGATCGTCGAGCCGGTCGCCGCGAACATGGGCGTGGTGGCGGCTGAACCCGGCTTCCTGCACGCGCTACGCGAGTTGTGCTCGCAGGCCGGCGCGCTGCTGATCTTCGACGAGGTGATCACCGGGTTCCGTCTGGGTCTCGGCGGGGCGCAAGCGCGCTTCGGCGTGACGCCGGACCTCACCTGTCTGGGCAAGGTGATCGGGGGCGGGCTGCCGATCGGCGCGTTCGGCGGGCGCGCCGACGTGATGGAGCAGATCGCCCCGACCGGTCCGGTGTATCAAGCAGGCACACTCAGCGGGAACCCTCTCGCGGTCGCGGCGGGGCTGGCCGTCCTCGATGCGTTGATCGTCGATCCTCCGTACGAGCGTCTCGAGGCGCACGCCTTGCGGATCTGCGAGGCGCTGACGGTGGCGGCCGACGCCGCCGGCGTGCCGATGCAGGTGAACCGCGAAGGATCGCTGTTCTCGGCCTTCTTCACCGACCACCCCGTCGTCGATCTAACGACGGCCGGGACGCAGGACACCCAGATGTATGCGCGGTTCTTCCACGCGATGCTCGATCGCGGCGTCATGGTCGCGCCCGGCGCGTACGAGGCGTGGTTCCTGTCCGCGGCGCACACCGCCGCCGACATCGACGCGACGCTGGAAACGATCGAGGCCGCCACAGCAGTGGCGGCCTCGAAGTGAACGATGAGCGCTAGACGCTGACCGGCTGTGCCTGCGGCTCCTGCTCCTTGAGCGCAGCCTCTCGCTGTTTCTGCCGCAGCTCCGTTCGCGCCAGCAGCCAGAGGTGCACCGCGAAGCCGAGGATGCTGACGATCAAGAAGTAGAGCGCATAGAGGAAGACCTGACCCTTGTCGCGCCGGGCGAACACCAGCGTCTCGGGATGGTTCTTCGTGGCGGGGATGCGCGCGCCGAACAGTAGCGTGTCGCCCTCCTGCCGGTAGCCCACGCTGGCGGCGGGCAGGTCGTTCTCGGTGATGCTGGCCGGGGGTACGCCGGACGCGCGGAAGTTCCAGTCAGCGGGCGCGAACTTCTTGGAGGTTCCCTGCGTGAAGGCGAGCGCCGCCTGGGCCTGACGTACGGCGTTGCGCACATTCTCGAACTCGCCCTTCGCGTCGATCTTGCCCGGGTATTCCTTGCCTTCCTCGGTCAGGGGGTCCCAGCCTTGGCTCGGGAACTGCGCGAGCGCGTCCTTGAAGTCGGCGGCGGACTCCGAGTCCGGCGTGAACGGGATCCAGGCAGGCTCACGCCCGCGCGGGCCGGTCCCCGTCGTGGTTCCCGGCGCGCCCACGAGCCAGATCCCGCTCATGATGATCATCCACGCGAACAGCGAGACCATCAGGACCAGGTAGCCGATGCGCGCGCCGAGGTTCGACCACAGCAGCACGTAGATCGTCCCGATCAGCGACAGGACGATGATCACGAACGAGATGACCGCCGGCAGGCCCTTGAAGCAGCCGTCGCAGGCGAACAGGAGAGGCATCGCGAACGCCATCAGCTGCTCCTCTGGATGCTCTCGATGTACTGGACGAGGGCTTCGAGCGCTTGGTCGCCGAGCGCGGCCCACGATGGCATCGACGGCCGGTTCACGTTCAGGCGCCCGTCGTGGATCGTCGTCATCACGTCCTCGACGGTGATGCGCTCGAGCGCGACGGTGAGGTTCGGACCGATGCCGCCTTCACCGTTCTTGCCGTGGCACAGCGCGCAGTTCGCTTCGAACAGCGCCTTGCCATCGGTGCTCGTCGCCTTCGGGAAGTCTTCTTGGATCGACTGCAGCCATGCCACGATCGCGTCCACCTGGTAGGTGTTCAGTGGACCGCCGAACGCGAGCCCCCACGTCGGCATGGGCGTCAGCGGCGCGCGCCCACGGTTGATCGCGTCGTAGAGGATCTGGGTGACCTCGTCGTAGTTGCGTCCTGCTTCCATGTAGCGGCTGTAGACGTACTTGAGCGGCGGCTCCGGGTAGTCGCGCTCGACGCCGCCGATCGTGTACTGGCGCACGCCGCCTTCGCCTTCGTCGCC
>JBKJXT010000211.1:0-8848 GCA_046716205.1 Actinomycetota bacterium | reverse complement strand
CGCGCCGGGCGCGCCGGTCTCCATCAGGACGAGCTTGAGCGGTGGATCGGCGATCGCGAAGTTCGCATAGCCCGGGCGGACCTTCGCGGGCTCGGCGTTGAACAGCTTGGAGTAGAACGCGATGGCGTCGTCGAGCTTGCTGACGTTGAGCGCGAGCTGGACCCTAGACATATCGACCTCCGTCTATATCGATGGACGTCGATATCTTGCACGAGACATAGATGTCTGTCAATATAGCCAGGTCATGAAGCTCATCCAGGACATCGAGGCCTGTTGCCCGGTCATCCAGACCGCCCCGTTGCGAGAGTCCGACGCCGAGATGGTGTCGAGCTTGCTGAAGGCGGTCGCCGACCCGACGCGCCTGCGTCTGTTGAGCTTGATCGGTTCCTGCGAGGCAGGCGAGATGTGCGTGTGCGACCTCACCGAGCCGCTCGACCTATCGCAGCCCACGATCAGCCATCACCTCAAGGTGCTGACCGACGCCGGGATCCTGACGCGCGAGAAGCGCGGGACATGGGCGTACTACCGGATCCAGCAAGACGCGATGCGCGCCCTCCGCAACGCATTCAGCTAGTCACGCGCCGCTCAGCCTCGGATCGACCGGACGAAGTCGATCTGCGCGGTTGCCTTCACCTTGGACGCGGCCTTCTTCACGGCGGCACGCCTCGCAGCAGGCTGCTTCACCTTCGTCTTGACGATGCGAGCGTCTAGGTTGCTCTTCGAGTTCGCTGCCGCCCTCATGCCTTGTCCTCTCCTCCTGAGATAGTGAGCGTATCGACTCACCCTCTTGACCTGCGAGCCCTCGAGTCAGGCCACCGGGGGTCCGACAGATCTCGAGACCATTGACGTTCCTCGTGCGCGAAGGCACCCTTTTTAGGAGGTTTGCCGCTTCTGGGCGTATTCGACGTCCTCGCCAACCTGGCTACGCACTTCGAAGGAGACCAGGTCTAAATCGGCATCACCCTGTAAACCGATTCTGCCAGTGGGAACAGACTTGATCGATCCGAACACCGGGCAGGGAGCAACCGGACCAACGAGCGCTACCGTGTACCGTTACGCAAGTGCCGGCGGGGATGTCGGCGAGCAAAGGATCCCGTCAACAACCTGGACCCCAGTCAACGCAACAGATGCAGAGTTGGCATTTTTCGGCTTCCCGGAGCGGCCGACAGATCCAACAGAATTAGCAGCGTGGAACGCTGACATGGCCGACTATTCAGGACATGCTGGTGCGGGCCTGTGTCAGGATGAATCGTCAAGTACGTATGCAAACGTTGACCACCCCATTTGGAGCGGGATGCAGCTAGGCGGGCACTCGAACTTCAATCAGGTGACGTCGAGGTACTACGTGCCAAATACCATCTCATACTGCAAGAAGCATAGCGGTCTGGCGCTGTGGACGGGATTCGGTCACTCGACCGCTAAGCGCTTATTGCAGAATGGGATAGCCGATGACCAAGTGAATCAGATCGGCAAATGGCGGTGGTGGTATGAAGCGTACCCGGCCAAGCCGGTGTATGTCAGTGGCGCAGTCGCTAGCGGCGAGACTATGACGTTCACGACGAAGTATGGAAGGACGAGCCCAGGGGAAGTGATGTTCTTCTGGTACAATAATTCGACAGGCAAGTACAATTCCTTCTTTGCAACGTCGCTCTCAGGACACTCGGCAGGTTACTATCGGGATGGAAACAGCGCCTTGATCATTGCTGAGAGACCGCTCTACAATGGCACCCCGTTACAGTTGCGACGATGGAGTTCTGGCGATGTTCTCGTTACACGCGCGCAGGCCGGTTACGGATCCAGCGCCTGGATGGACCTCTTCAGTTTCTCGACTCGGGACCATGTGCGAATGTACAACTCATCGACGAGTCATACCCTCGCGAACACTCTTCCGAACGGGTCAGGCACTAGCAGCTATTATCTTCGCCATTACAATTGTGTGTAGACTATGAGTCGTCTCCGGCTATTGCGCACCTCGAAGCGGACGTTCGCCTCTGGTGTGATTGTGATCGCGCTGATTGGCTGCTCGCGAACATCGAGCCCGATTGATTATGCTGGCGATCCAAGAATCTGTGGGCAGGTTCTTGATGTAAGAGCAAGCTTCGCAGCCGATTATGACTTGGGTGCTGTGCGCCGTCCCCTTGAACTGGAGTCATTCGTCAACTCTGTAGTCGTCCTTAAGCTAACTCCATCCTGCGCTGGGGGCCAGTTGCGCCTCCGACCATCCTCCTGCGCGACGGTCGAATCGCAGATCACAGGACCTTCAGGAGTCGCGGCAGTTGCAGTCAGGATGGGATCGAGGCCGTGTTTGCTCCATGTCGCGGTGGATGGCGTTGATAAAGCTGCGATCGATGTTCGCCCTCAAAGCGGCAAGATTGTCCCTGGGGGCTCGTACTATCCCAGCCCCAATCCCTGACAACGTCGAAAAGTTTCACGGCTGTGGGTTCACCGATCTCGAGGATTGGATTATCGCCCTTAAAGCTGCTCGAGAGGACCACCTCAAAGTTGCACCCGAGGCTCGGCGCCGATGTCCTAGAGGCGCCCTCTCCAACTTCGGTGAGCAAAGGAGCAGGGTGTATCACGGACTCAGGTGGGCACCTTCGCCGGGACGTCGACGCATCCTGGGGTTCACATGCTTTAGGCGAACTAGTAAGGGACCGCCACCGATGCTCCTCCCAACTGCATCAACTCGCTCAGGATACGAACCCGCCGAAGTTCGAGTTCCCTTCCAGGAAGCCGATCGCGCCGACCTCGGCCGCGAACGGCGCGCCTGCTGACGGGCGCAAGATGTACAGCCCGCTGCGGATGTCGCTGACGTAGATCAACCCGTCGCGGATCACCGGATAGGACCACGTCGCGACCCACCAGTCGTCATCCTGGCTCGTGGTGAGCCCGAACGGTGGGGCAGGCGTATCCGGATTGCTGGTGACGGCCTCCGCGGGCTTGGGCACGAAGACGCCGGCTTCCGCCGGCCGCGCGGGGTCGGTGATGTCGATGACGCGCACGCCTCCGCCGTACCAGCTGGTCAAGACATAGTTCTTCGTGACGGTCTGGTTGTGCATCGTGAAGGTGCCGTCGATGTCGAGGCCCAGCGCGTTGCGGCTCTTGACGAGTTTGGTCGTCGGATCGCAGTTCGCAGCGTCGTTCTCCGCGAGCTTCAGCTCGCCGACCTGCGCCGCAGGTGTGGCTTCGTCGCCGATGTCGATCGTGTGCAGCCAGCCGAACGGACAACCGTCGGTGGTGATGTAGACCTCGTCGCCGACGACCGCGATGTCGGAGCCCGGCGCGCGCACGGCGCTGTGCGTATTGCCGGTTCCGGCCGCCGGGTACGCCAGTGGGATCGACATCGCGCCCTTGGGGACCGCGGTCCCGCCACCGCCCAGCGCGAATGCGCTGGTATCGATCGTGATGTATCCGCCGTCCCAGTACGAGACATAGGCCTCCCGCCCGTCGTGCGAGACGGAGATGGAATGCGCGTAGGTGCCCGCGCCGACCGCAGGCGCTCCCGCGACGGTCGGCTCTTTCGTGCTCGCGACGGGCAGCCCTGCGTCGTAGCCGCCGACAGGGATCGGGCGCGTTGGGTCGCTCGCGTCGAGCACGAGCACCGACGGGTTCGTGATCGGCGTCGTGATGAACTCGAGCACGCGCGGATGGCCGTTCACGTTGTGCGCTGGGTCGGGATCGAGCCACTGGAAGAACTCATGTCCGCGGATCGCCGCCAAGCTGAACGTACCGGCAAGCGTCGGCTGCGTGCAGTCCTCGCCGACGGTGAAGAAGAGCATCTTGTTGTTGGCGCGGTCGCCGGTCGCCTGGCTGAAGATCAGCACGGTCAGTATCTTGAAGTTCGGAAGGTCGATCGCGCGGATCTCACGCGCGACGCCCCCGGCGGAGATCGTCGCCGCGATGTCCCCGACGCGCGTCGGGTTGGAAGGGTCGCTGACGTCGACGACCTGTACGCCGCGCTTCTTGGTGCCCGCGTTGTAGTCGTGCCAGCGCCCGACGTAGGCGCAGTCCCCGATCAGTGCGACGCCACCGTTGTTGCCGAGCGCCTTGGTCGCCTCGGTCGGCAGGCGCAGATCGGTCGCGCCGACGAGCTCCAGGTTCTGCAGATAGTTCTCCGTCGGCCCGTGGACGCCGACGAGTGAGGCCGGGACGCCGGCGACATCGGTCGCGGCGGCGGCATGGCTGAGGCTCGGCGCGAGGCTCGCCGTCATGAGCGAGGACGCGACGAGAAGGGTCCGCATGGATCGCATCCGGTGTTCCCTTTCCTTGAGATGGTCTGGCGCAGCCTTCGACGGGCCAGTCACCGGTTCCTCCCCGGGCGGTAGGCTGGCACGCTTTGGGAGGGGATATGACCAGGATCCAAGGTCACGGAGGTATCCACGTCGCCGACGCCTTGCGCGCCGGCGGGGTCGACCGCATCTACACGCTGATCGGCGGCCACATCTTCGCGGTGCTCGACGGCGCGGAGCAGCGCGGGGTTCAGATGTTCGATTTCCGCCACGAGCTGCAGGCAGCGTTCGCCGCCGAAGCACACGGCAAGCTGACGCGCGCGCCGGGGGTGGTCGTGACCGACGCCGGGCCCGGCGTCATGAACACGATGAACGCCGTCGTCTCGGCCCAGACCAACGGTTCGCCGATGGTGCTGCTCGCCGGGCGCGCGCCGAAGGCGCTCTGGGGGATGGGCGCGCTCAACGAGGTCGAGCAGACGCCGGTGTTCGCGCCGGTGACGAAGTCGGCCTCGACGGTGCTCGAGACGACCGAGCTCGCTGCGAGCGTTGCGCGCGCCGTTGCGCTCGCCGGGGCACGCCCCCGCGGGCCCGTGTACGTGGACCTGCCGATGGACGTGCTGATGGGGGATGTGACGGTTGACCTGGAGCCCGCCGAGCCGGTTCCCACTGGCATCGAAGGGGATCTCGGCGCGGCGATCGTCGCGTTGTCGGAAGCCGAGCGCCCCGTCCTGCTGCTGGGGTCGGACGTGTGGATGGATCACGGCGAAGCCGGAGCGCGCTCCCTCGCAGAGAAGCAGCGGATCCCTGCCTTCGCGCAGGGGATGGGACGCGGCATCCTGCCCGCCGACCATGCGCTCGCGTTCAGCGCAGCACGCGGTGCGGCGTTCAAGCGCGCCGACCTTGTGATCGTTGCCGGCACCCCGCTCGACTTCCGCCTCGGATTCGGCTCGTTCGGCGCTGCGAAGGTGATCCACCTCGCAAGCGACCCGTCGCTGCTCGCGAAGAACGTGACGCTGGGCGCCGCGGGGTCGCTGGGGATGTTGCTGACCAACCTCGCCGAGGCGACGCCACGCGATCGTGACGCGTGGGTCGCCGAGCTGCGCGCCATCGAGACGGAACGCCGCGCGGGCCAGCAGGCCGAGCTCCGCACCGACACCTCGCCGATCCATCCGTCGCGGGTCTACGGGGAGCTGGTGCCGCGTCTGGGGCGTGATTCGATCGTGATCGCGGACGGCGGCGACTTCGCGAGTTATGCCGGCAAGTACGTCGACGTGTTCGAGCCCGGTTCGTGGCTCGATCCCGGCCCGTACGGATGCCTCGGCACGTCGGCCGGCTACGCGCTCGCGGCGGGGACCTTGAACCCGGGCCGGCGCGTCGTGGTCTTGCTCGGCGACGGTGCCGCCGGGTTCTCGCTGGGAGATTGGGACACGCTGGTCCGTTTCGGCGTCGACGTGACGTTCGTGTGCGGGAACAACGGCGTCTGGGGCCTCGAGAAGCAGCCGATGCGCATGCTGTACGGGCGCGAGGTGTTGGCCGACCTGCGACCGGAGACCCGCTACGACGAGGTGATGCGCGGATTCGGCGGACACGGCGAGCTGTGTCGCGCGCCCGAGGACATCGGACCGGCACTCGACCGTGCGCTCGCGACGCAGGGACCGTCATTGGTGAACGTGATCACCGACGCGGAGGTCTCCTACCCGCGCGGCGGCTCGATGACCTAACGCGTCACAGGAGCCCGGATAGACGTACGACGGCGGGGTCGGCGGTCCCCAGCAACGATCGCAGGCGCGCCAGGCAGGCACTCCCGTCCATCGCGCCCGCCGCGAGCATCGCCTCGATGTCGGCCCAATCGCGCGTTCGGTTGAACATCGCCTTGAAGATCGCGAGCGAGTCGCACCCGAGGATCTTGATGCGACTTCCTGCGAACGGAACATCGACGATGCCGGCTGCGACCTCGCGGTGGAAGTCATGTACGTCGAAGAAGACGTCGATCGGCGTGTCGTCCCACATCACGCGAACCTGACCGTCTCTGCGCGCGGCGCGGCGCGCCTGCGCCGTGATGGTCACCCCTTCGGGAAGCGCGTCCAGCACCGCGTCGGCCGCATCTGGCGCGACGAAAACGTTTACATCCAGATCTCGCGTGCCGCGCGGCTCCCTCGTGCAGTACGCCAGCGCGATGGCTCCGCCGAAAGCATGCGGGTACCCCGCTTCCCTCAACGCCCCGTCCACGGCGAGCAGCTTGTCGGCGAGCAGACTCACGCGATCCGCCGGTTGAACGGTACCGCCGCGAGGCGACGACGCGGCCGCCATGGCAGGTGTTCGGCAAGGTCGAGGACTTGCTCGAGGATGCACGCGTTGCGCTCAAGGTCGATGACCGGCGCGAGTCGCAGCTCGAAACCGGCGGCGTGCAGGATCGAGGCGAGCGCCTCAGCGCCGGGCTGTCGCTTCCCCCGCTCGTAGGCGTTGAGCACCGACGCCGGGATGCCGGCCTTCGCGGCGAGCTCGGCCTGCTTGAGACCCGAAGCGCGCCTGGCCTCCAACAGCAAGGTCCTCGCGATCGGCATAAGGATGATATTAGCGGAAACGCTAATCTCGTGCCTCCCGCCGCTGGTGAGGGGAGGAGTCGGGTCCGAACTCGCCGCTACACTCACTCCCATGGTTGGGGGTCCCGGCGGTCACTTCATGATGTCGGGGCGCGGCCGCGAGCTCGAGAAGGGCCGCAAGCTCGCGCCCGGCACCATCACGCGCGCTTTCGGCTTCGCGAAGCCCTACACCGCCAGTATCGTCGGCTTCCTATCCATCGGCGTGCTGCAGGCGCTCCTGGCCGTCACGCCGCCCTTGATCGTGCGCTCCTTGATCGACACCGCGATCCCCGAGCGCCGCCAGGATCTCGTCGGGATGCTCGCGCTCGCGGGCGTTGGTGTCGCGATCCTGCTGGCCATCACCGGGCTCGCGGGGCGCTACCTCTCGGCGCGCGTCGGGGAAGGGCTGATCTACGACCTCCGCGTCTCGCTCTTCGATCACGTTCAGCGCTTGCCCATCGCGTTCTTCACCCGCACGCAGACGGGCTCGCTGATCTCTCGTCTCAACACCGACGTGGTGGGCGCGCAGTCGGCGGTGACGAACACGCTCTCCACGATCCAGCAGTCGATCACGACCCTCGCCGTCACCCTCGTCACGATGTTCGTGCTGTCGTGGAAGATCACGCTGCTCGCCATGATCGTCCTGCCACTGTTCCTGATCCCGTCCAAACGCGTAGGCCGCAGGCTCTCGTCGCTAACGCGCGAGCAGATGGGCGTCAACGCCGAGATGAGCGCGACGATGCAGGAGCGTTTCAACGTGTCGGGCGCGATGGTCGCGAAGCTGTTCGGTCAGACCGACACCGAGCGCGACGTCTTCAGCGCCAAGGCCGCCAACGTGCGCAACATCGGCGTCAAGATCGCGCTCTACATGCGGACGTTCTTCATCACGCTCACCGTCGTGGCTGCCGTCGGGAGCGCGGTCGTGTACTGGCTCGGTGGGACGCTCGCGATCCAGGGTGAACTGACCCCCGGGACGCTGGTCGCGTTCATCGGTCTCATCGCCAACCTCTACCCGCCGCTGATGGCGCTGACGAACGCGCGCGTCGACCTGATGGCATCGTTCGTATCGTTCGAGCGCGTGTTCGAGGTGCTCGACCTGCAGCCTTCCATCGACGACGCGCCCGACGCGGTCACGCTGGCCGACTCGCGCGGACGCATCGAGTTCCGCGACGTCACCTTCCGCTATCCCAAGGCATCCGAGGTGTCGATCGCTTCGCTGGAGAGCGCCGGCGTGTTCGCCGAGGAGGCCGCCTCGGGTGAAGTCTTGCGCGGCGTCTCTTTCGTCGCCGACCCCGGCACCACCGTCGCCTTGGTGGGGCCAAGCGGCGCCGGGAAAACGACCGTTTCGAGCCTCATCCCTCGCCTGTACGACGCGACCGGTGGCGCCGTGTTGATCGATGGCATCGATGTGCGAGCGCTGACCCAGCAGTCGTTGCGCGACGCGATCGGCGTCGTGGCGCAAGACCCGCATCTGTTCCACGACACGATCAGAGCCAACCTGCGTTTCGCGCGGCCCGATGCCACCGACGACGAGATCGTCGAGGCGTGTCGCGGCGCGCAGATCTACGAGCTGATCGCCTCGTTGCCGGATGGGCTCGAAACGGTGGTCGGCGAGCGCGGCTATCGCCTCAGCGGCGGCGAGAAACAGCGGCTGGCGATCGCGCGGGTGTTGTTGAAGCAGCCTGCGATCGTGATCCTCGACGAGGCGACGTCGCACCTCGACAATGAGTCCGAGCACGCGATCCAACAGGCCCTGGCCACCGCGTTGGAGGGACGGACCGCGCTCGTCATCGCCCACCGACTCTCCACGATCGTGTCGGCCGACCGCATCATCGTCATCGACGGTGGTCGGGTGGTCGAGGAAGGCCGCCACGTCGACCTGTTGGCTCGCGGTGGTCTGTATGCCGACCTCTACCGCACCCAGCTCGACTCGCCCGCCGACGACGGGGTGCTGGCTTCTCTCCCTCCGACCGCGGAGCTCGCGTAAGCCGATGTTCGACGGCGACGTCCCCGCCGACGCGGCGCGCAGGGCGACGG
>JBKJXT010000210.1:0-5108 GCA_046716205.1 Actinomycetota bacterium | reverse complement strand
GTGTACGAGGTCGTGCAGGACCTGTTCGGTCTTGGCGAGCCGGTGGACGCGATCACCGTCGCCGACGAGCTCGCGAGGCGTGGCAAGCTCGAGCCGGTCGGTGGCCGCGCGTTCATCCACACGCTCGTCCAGAGCGTGCCGACCCCCGCCAATGCGACCTTCTACGCTCACATCGTCAGCGAGCACGCAACCCTGCGACGCCTGATCGAAGCAGCGACGCGCATCGCGCAGGACGCCTACGACGTTCCCGCAGATGTCGAAGAGGCGGTCAATCGCGCCGAGCAACTCGTGTACGGGGTCGCGGCCGGACGCGTCCACACCGACTTCCAGGCGCTCGGCATCCTGTTGCGCGAAGCCGTCGAGCAGATGGAGACGCTCGCGTCGCGCGACCAAGACGTCACCGGGCTGCCCACCGGCTTCCACGATCTCGACCGGCTGATGTCGGGTCTGCAGCCGGGGAACCTGATCCTGGTCGCAGCGCGCCCCGCGATGGGGAAGTCGACGTTCGCCATGAACGTCGCACAGCACGTCGCACAGCACGAGAACAAGCCGGTCGTCGTGTTCTCGCTCGAGATGAGCTCGATGGAGATCGTGCAGAGGCTGATCTGCGCCGAGGCGCGCGTAGACACCAACAAGGTGCGCTCCGGACGGATGGGCGAGGCTGAGTGGCGGCGCGTGATCAATGCGACCGGCCGGCTCGACGCCGCGCCTCTGTACATCGACGACACGGCGTCGATCACCATGGGCGAGATCCGCGCCAAATGTCGTCGCTTGAAGTCCAAGGGCGGTCTGGACCTGATCGTCGTCGACTACATCCAGCTGATGCACTCCCAGCGCCGGACCGAGAACCGGGTGCAGGAAGTCGCAGAGATCTCGCGCTCGCTGAAGATCCTCGCCAAGGAGATGAACGTTCCCGTCGTCGCGGTCTCGCAGCTGTCGCGCCAGCCCGAGCAGACCGGCGGATCCAAGCCGCGCCGCCCCCGCCTCGCGGATCTGCGTGAGTCCGGCTCGTTGGAGCAGGATGCCGACGTCGTCATGTTCGTGTATCGAGAGGACTACTACGACAAGGAAACGGAACGCAAGGGCGAGGCCGAGATCATCGTCGAGAAGCACCGTAACGGCCCGACCGACACGATCACGCTCGCGTTCCTCGGGCAGTACACGAAGTTCGAGAACCTCGCCCGCACCTGAGTCGGAACCTCCCGGTACGCTTCGGCGTCTGAAGGACCGGCCGGCAACGCCGTCGGCCGTGTCGAGGAGGTGCCCGGAATGGCGTCGTCGCGAACACCCCGTCTCCTCAAGTGGAGCATCCTGGGCCTCGTCCTGCTCGCGATCGCGGGCGTAGCGATCGGCGCCGCCGAGTCTCGCGACGGCCGATCCAGCTCTGCGGATTACGCTCCCGTCTCGAATCTATTGAGACCAGGCGCGATGCCGTTGTCAGGACCCGGCGGCGCGACCGCTGGCGTTAGCTCGGGCGCGACGATCGCGCAAGAGGGCGACGACGAAGTCCAGGAACCGTCCACCGACAAGATCGTCCAGACCGGCGAGATCTCGATCGAAGTGGATGGGGGCGCGTTCGATCGCGTCTGGCGCGACGCGAGCGCCGTCGCCGCGACGGTCGGCGGCCGCGTGATGTCTTCCAACCGCGGGAGCGAAGGCGCCGAAGGAGAATCGGTCGGCGGGCAGATGGTGCTGCGCGTGCCGGCGCGTCGCTTCGACGAGGCGATGCAGGCCCTGCGCAAGCTCGGCACGACCTTGCGCGACGCCACCAACGCCGAAGACGTCACCGAGGAGTACGTCGACCTGCAGTCGCGGCTGCGCAACCTGCGCGCCGAGCAACGTACATTGATCAAGCTCTTCGACGACGCCGACTCGGTGCGCGACACCCTCGCCATCCAAGAGCGGCTGTCCACCGTCGAGGGTGAGCTCGAGCGCGTCACCGGACGGATCAAGTTCCTCGACGACCGCGCAGACTTCTCGCGCATCTCGGTCACCGTGGGCGAGGTCGGCACGATGATCGCGCAGCGGTTCTCGGACGACCCCTCGTTCAGCGACGCGTGGGACACCGCGTGGGAAGGCCTGCTGCGGATAGCGACCGGCTCGATGATCGCGGCGATCTGGGCGCTGCCATTCGTCGTACTGTTCGCGCTCTACATGGTCATACGGCGACGTGTGCGACGCGATGACACGGCGGAGGCTGCCGCTGAGGTCTGAGATGCGCAGGCCGGCGGCGCGCGTACGAGAGCGCGCCGGCCTCACGGAAGTCTTGATCTGCACCGTGGCCTGGTCGACGATCGGGCCGCTGGTCAAGCAACTCGACGTGTCCGCGCGCCTCATCGTGTTCTTCCGTCTGGCGCTCGGGTTCGTCGTGGTGGGCGTCGTGCTCGCCGCGGGGCGCCGCCTGAACCTCGCGCGTCCGCGCGACCGCGCATGGTTGCTCGTGACAGCCGGACTCACGCTGGCGGTTCACTGGCTCACGTTGTTCGAGGCATACAAGCGACTGTCGGTCGCGACGACCATCCTGGTCGTGTTCCTCGGCCCGGTGTTGACCGCCGTGGCCGCACCCTTCGTTCTCAAGGAGCGGCTCCGGATCCTGTCGATCGGCGCGCTCGCGGTGGCCTTCGGCGGGATCGCGCTCATCGCGGTCCCGGATGCCGGCCGCCTAGACGGTTCGGGCCTCGCCTTCGCGCTGGCCAGCGCCGTTCTGTTCGCCGGCGTGATCCTCCAAGGCAAGCTATTGACCCGGGTGTACGAGCCGGCCGCGATCGTGTTGTGGCAGCAGGGCGTCGCGACCATGGTGCTGACGCCCGCGCTGATCGGGGCGCCGATCAACGACGTGCTGCGGGCAGCGCCCGGCCTGTTGCTGCTGGGCGTCGTCTACACCGGGTTGCTCGGCATCGTGTTCTTCCACGCTGTGCGCGCCCTCCAGGCCCAGCAGCTCGGCGTCCTGTTCTACTTGGAGCCTGCGCTGGCGGTGCTGTTCGCATGGTGGTGGCTGGGGGAGACGCCGGTGGGGACCACGCTGGCCGGCGGAGTTCTCGTCGTCGCGGCCGGCCTGGCTATCATCTTCGGAGACCGCGAGCTGTCGGCGGTCTCGACCCCGGAGGTTCCGACGTGATCCCGCTGCCCCAGATCCTGGCTGAATTCATCATGGCGCTCGGCGGCGCGCTGCTGGTGGCGAGCGCGTGGGCCCTGCTCCGCCCGCGTCTGCGTCCTGAGGCCTCGGACGTACCCCGTCCCCCCGCGCGAGGAAAGGTCCTGGTGAACGCGTTCATCGGCCTGGTGGTATTCGTATGGGGGTTCGCGTCCTTCCTGAACCCCAGCTGAGGAGGTCTTGTTGCCGGTTGAGGGTATTCGTCCGATTCGTTCACGCGACTTCCGAAAGGGTATCGTCGTTGAACCGTCGAAGCCCCTAGGAGTCGTGGCCTTTTCTACGACGGTGGTGCCATGAAGCGCCACGAACTTTTTCGAAAGGATCACTGATGCGTCGAAAGATGGCAGTCGGGCTGGCGCTGGCAGCGCTGTTCGGCCTCTCGACCATGTCGTCGCACGCGGGGACGGCTGATTCGTCATTCTTCAAGATCGGCGGCGCCGCGGTGAACGGCAAGGTCAGAGGCGGAACGTTCACCTTCTACCTTCAGCGGCTGGAAGGCGCGAAGGTTCGCGCGGAGCAGCTCAGCGTGTTGCCGACGGCGCAGCAGCCGATCATCGGGATCAGCGCCGATCGCGGTCCCGCGCAGAGCCTCACGAGCTCCGCACCCTTCATCGGCAACTCGATCCTGCAAGGCTGCATCGTCGTCAAGACGAGCTACGGCACCGACTCAGGCTGCGGACCGCTCGCCGGCTCGTCGCTCAACATGGATTCCGTCGGTCAGGGCGGCACGATCAACTTCAGTGTGTTCTCCAAGAACTACGCACCGCGCCAGCTCTTCGTGAACCTCGTCGTCGCCGGGACCAACGCCGTTGCACCGGACGCCGGCAACAAGTTCACGCACACCTTCGACCCGGCACCACCGGCGACCGCGCCGTACATCATCAGGGTCGAGGCGGCCCAGCTGGTCGTGCGCGGCATCACCGTCACCGGCGCCGCATACTCCGAGCACCTCGCCAGCTTGACGAGGCTTCGCACCAGCGGCGGCGGCAACGTGAACTCTGTGACGCTCGCGAAGTTCTACGCGGGGGCCCTCGGAACGGTGACCACCGACACCAAGGAGCTCCTGTGCCACGGCGCGAACCGGCCGGACCCCGATTTCGCGCCGAACCCACCGCCGGCCGTGCCGAACCGCGTCGACGTCTGCGTCCCCAAGCGCTAACGAGAACCAAAAAGACCCCGCCCACGAGGCGGGGTCTTTTTTCTATGCACGCTGATGCGAGACGCCGGTGCTACCGCATCCCGAGGCATGCGACGCTCAGCGCGCTGCGCACGGGGTAGGCGGGGTCCGGCAGGGGCATCTCGCCGTCTGCGCTCCAATACCCGCCGCCCCACGTTCCCCACAGCAGCTGACGGCACATCGAGTCCACCTGCATGAAGTCGCGTTCCGCCTGCGCGCGCACCGGCGCCGGCGCACGGCCCTCGAGCGGCGCGAGCACGCGGTCGAACTCCGCGAGCCAGGCGGCGGTGTCCTTTTTCAGGCGCGCCAGGAAGACGCCGTGCCCTTGCTGGAGGATCTCCTCCTCGCCCACCGCCGGAGCGGTCGCGAGCCCGCCCGGGGATGTGCCGCCGCCGGTGCGCTGCGGCGCGTGGAGTAACCGTGTCCGCAACTCGTTCGCGGTCAGGACCCCATCGCCCAGCTCGCAGTCGAACTGCGCGCATGCATACGGCGCGCCGGTCGCGACCACGCCGCCGGCTTGGGTGCGGCTCGGGCCCTCCAGATCGGTGCGCGCCAGGTACAACGCCCGCGCGTAGGTGCCTGCGACCGTTGGCGCGGCGTTCGAGGTTCCGCTGAATTCGTCCCGTGAGCCCCCCGTCGTCGGCGATCCGTACGCGCTGGGATACGACTCCCCGATCCCGGCGACGTCGACGGGCTTGCCGGCTCCGAGGTAGGAGGGGTGAGGTTCGCTCGAGGCGACCGCACCGACCGTGACCACCCAGTCCGGCCCCTTCAGGG
>JBKJXT010000209.1:0-3495 GCA_046716205.1 Actinomycetota bacterium | reverse complement strand
TTCCTGGAGTCCGCGTTCGCCTACACCCGGCGCTACGTCGCGGCCCGCGCGTCGATCTCGATGGAGCAGGACATGCGCAACGCGCTGTATGCGAAGCTGCAGCGGTTGCCGATCGCTTTCCACGACGACTGGCAGTCCGGCCAGCTGCTGTCGCGCGCGATGGGCGACCTCGGAACCATCCGACGCTTCATCGGCTTCGGTCTCATCTTCTTGTTCCTCAATGCGTTCCAGCTCGTCGCGGTCATGGTGTTGATGGCGCGCGCGCAGCTGGGGCTCGCGCTGGTGACGTTACTGATGGCCGCGCCGATCATGTACGCGACATGGCGCTTCCATCTTCGCTACCACGACATCTCGCGCCGGGTGCAGGACAACGCCGGCGACATGACAACCGTCATCGAGGAGTCCGCAACCGGCATCAGGATCATCAAGGCGTTCGGCCGCGGCGCCCATATGGCGAGCCTGTTCCGTGTGCAGGCCGACACGGTGCACGCCTCGGCCATGGAAGCGGTGCACCTTCGCGCGTTCTTCTGGATGATCCTCGGCGTACTCCCGTCCTTGAACCTGGCGCTGGTGCTGGCGATCGGCGGGCGCGCGGTGTCGGCCGGCTCGATGACGATCGGCGACGTGACCACGGTGGTGATCTACCTCTTGCAGCTCACGTGGCCGATCCGCTCGATGGGCTGGATCCTGGCCAACGGCGAGGAAGCCCGCACAGCGGCCGAACGTTTCTTCGAGGTCATGGACACACCCGAGGAGATCACCGACCGGCCGGGCGCGACCGCGCTGCTGGAAGCGACCGGACGCGTTCGATTCGAGAACGTCTCGTTTCGCTACCCCACCTCGCAGGGGTGGATCCTGCGTGACGTGAACCTCGAGATCGAGCCCGGCGAGACGCTGGCGATCGTCGGCACGACCGGCGCGGGCAAGACGACGCTGGCGTCGCTGGTGCCGCGGCTCTACGACGTGACCGAGGGACGAGTCACGCTCGACGGCACCGATGTTCGCGACGCCACACTTTCGACGCTGCGCTCCCACATCGGTGTCGCGTTCGAAGATCCGGTGCTGTTCTCGATGAGCGTGCGCGAGAACCTGCTCCTCGCGGGAGAAGAAAGGACCGAGGCCGAGATCCGCTCCGCGCTGGAGACCGCGAACGCGACCTTCGTCTACGACCTCCCGTGGGCGCTGGACACCCGGATCGGCGAGCAGGGCTACTCGCTGTCCGGCGGGCAGCGCCAGCGGCTCGCCCTGGCGCGCGCGGTGCTCGGCCGGCCGCAGGTGCTGGTCCTCGATGATCCGCTGAGCGCGGTCGACGTGCATACCGAAGCGTTGATCGAGGCCGCGCTCGAGCGCGTGCTGCAAGGCGTGACGGCGCTGCTGGTCGTGCACCGGCCCTCGACCCTGGCGCTGGCCGACCGCGTCGCGCTGCTCCACGAAGGGACGATCGCCGCGGTCGGGACGCACTCCGAGCTGATGCGCAGCGAGCCCCGGTACCGCGACATCCTGTCCCAGCAAGCAGAGGACCGCGAGCTCGCCGGTGCCGAGGGTGGTGAAACGCGATGAGCGCAGCACAGAGCGACTGGCGAGGCGTCGCGTCCGAGAACCAGGATGCCGTCACCAACAAGGCCGCGTCGATCCTGCACGACCGCAGCCGCGCGTTGTTGTTCTCGTTGCTGCGTCCCTACCGCGGGCGCATCACCCTCGCCGCGGCGCTCATCGTGCTCAACACGATCGCCGGCCTCGCGGTGCCCTACCTCGTTGGGCGCGGCGCCGACGTGATCCGCACGATCCGCCCGGGCGCGCAGGCCACGTTCCCGCGCGCGCTGACGATGGTCCTGCTGGTGATGGTCGGCGCGATGGTGATCGATGCCGCCTCGAACCTTGCTTTCCTGCGGATCTCCGGACGCGCGACCCAGGACGTCCTACGCGACCTGCGCATGCGGTGCTTCAGGCAGTTCCAGCGGCTGTCGCTTTCCTTCTACGAGCGCTACACCTCCGGGCGCGTGATCGCCCGGATGACCTCGGACGTCGACGCGATCACCGAGCTGCTGGCGACCGGATTCAACGAGCTCGTAACCAACGTGCTGTCGCTGGTCGGCATCACGATCTGGTTGCTGGTGCTGGACCTGCCGCTCGCGGCAGCCACCCTCGCGGTGTTCCCGTTCGTCATCTTGATCAGCCGGTGGTTCCGCACCCGCGCCAGCGCGGTGTATCGGACCGTCCGTCGAACCGTGGCGCTGGTGATCGTGCACTTCGTTGAATCCCTGGGCGGGGTGCGCGCCGTGCAGGCGTTCCGCCGCGAGCCGCGCAACCAACAGATCATGGAAGACGTCAACGAGGAATACTGCACGGCCAACGTCGAGTCGATCAGGCTGCTTTCGATCTTCTCGCCGGCGCTCGCGTGGCTCGGTCGCCTCTCGACGGCGACCGTGCTGATCTACGGCGGATGGCGCGTGCTGGGCGGCCAAGTGACGATCGGCGTGCTGGTCTCCTTCGTGCTGTACATGCGCCGGTTCTTCGACCCGCTGCAGGAGCTTACGCAGGTCTACAACATGCTTCAGGCATCCTCGGCCGCGCTGACCAACCTCTCCGGTGTGCTGGAAGAGGAACCGTCGGTCCCCGAGCCGCTCGTGCCAGAAGAGCCCGAGCAGATCCACGGCGCGATCGCCTTCGAGCACGTCACGTTCGCCTACCGCGACCGCGACATCATCCACGAGCTCTCGATCGAGATCCCCGCCGGCGAAGTCGTCGCTTTGGTGGGCGAGACCGGCGCGGGCAAGACCACCTTCGCGCGCCTGGTCGCGCGGTTCTGGGACCCCTCCGATGGGCGCGTCATGCTCGACGGCGTCGACCTGCGCTCGATACCCGACGCGACCCTGCGTCGCGCGATCGCGATGGTCACCCAAGAGTCGTTCTTGTTCAGCGGAACCGTGGCCGACAACATCGCGCTCGGGCGGCCCGGCGCGACCCGCGAGGAGATCGAAGGCGCGGCCCGCGCACTGGGCGCGCACGAGTTCATCATGGCCCTTCCCGACGGTTACGACACCGACGTGCGTAAGCGCGGCGGCCGCCTGTCGGCCGGACAACGCCAGCTGGTGTCGTTCGCGCGCGCGTTCATCGCCGATCCTGCCGTGCTCATCCTGGACGAGGCGACCTCATCACTCGACATCCCCAGCGAGCGCGCCGTGCAGCACGCGTTGCGCACACTGCTGTCCGGCCGGACGGCATTCATCATCGCGCACCGTCTCTCCACGGTAGAGATCGCCGACCGCGTGCTCGTCGTCAGCGACGGACGCATCGTCGAGGACGGCGCGCCGTCCGAACTCATCGGCGGGACCGGCGCGTACGCCGACCTGCACACCGCCTGGCGCGAGTCGCTGGCGTAACGCTTGGCCGAACCGGAACGCGATGGCTGCCGGGCCTCATGCGGTTGGGAGAACCGATCAGAGCCCGTAAGTCTTGGCGATGATCTCTTTCATGATCTCGGTGGTGCCGCCG
>JBKJXT010000208.1:0-8808 GCA_046716205.1 Actinomycetota bacterium | reverse complement strand
CGATCGTGCGCGTAGGCGCGCCGGGGCCGCTGACGGCGTGGCTGGGCGAGGCTTCGCTACCCGTGCGGGTCGTCGGCACGGACGCGAGCGCCCAGATCGATGTGTGGGACGCGGACCTGCGCAGGCCGCTGGCGATAGCGCTGGGGAACGAGGCCCGGGGAATGAGTTCGGCCGTGCGCGCCTTGTGCGATGCGGTGGTACGCATCCCCATGGCGGGCACGGCCGACTCGCTGAACCTCACGAGCGCTGGAACGGTATTGCTCTACGAAGTGATCCGGACCTCTACGGTGCGATGATCGCGAATGTTCCGCTCGCATCGTGGATCGAGCACTTGAACGTGTAGATCTGACCAGCGAAGTAGTTGCTCGGGCTCAGGTTCAGCGCTTTGGCATTCTGACCGTAGGACCCGATCGAGAGCGCCAGCGTCGAGAAGGGATAGCAGCTGCGCCCTGCGGGCGTTTCGCAGCTAACGAACTCGACGAGGTGCGCGACCAGGTCGAGGTTCTGGAAGTAGAGACGCTGACCACTGGCCACGGTCACGTCCGCCGGGTTGAACTTGTTCTGGACGACCGTGACGTTCTGGTCCGCGCCCGTGCTCATGTTGGGAGGCTTGACCGGGGACATCTCGCAGATGGACGGCGGGAGCGGTCCACGGCATCCCTGCGCCGGGATCGCATTGCATGCGGCTGCAGGGGGAGCCGGCTGCGCCGGCTGCTGCACGGGGACGTCGATCGGGTCGCCTGCCGGCGGCACGATCCTGCTAGGCACAACAGTCGGCGCCTTAGGGATGTTCCGGCAGTCGATCTGGGCGCTGGCCGATTGCGGCATGAGCGCAGCGATCGCCATGAGTATCGAGGCGGTAGCCAATGTACGGCGCAAGGGATTCCTCCATCTGTGATACCTGGTCCGGGCACTAGATGGTTTCGATGACCGCGCATTGCAGCCCTGTCATCCCTTGGCCCGTCATATCTGGATGTTCAAGGGTAAGCGGCTGGAAGGGGCGAAACGGCAAACTCGCCGTCAACGCGTCAGCGCGCGCCCGATCACTACACGTTGGATCTGATTGGTGCCCTCAACGATCTGCAGCACCTTCGCTTCGCGCATGTACCGCTCGACCGGGAACTCGTCGACGTAGCCGTAGCCGCCGTGGATCTGCACCGCGTCGGTCGTCACTCGCATCGCCGTGTCGGTGGCGAACAGCTTCGCCATCGCGGCCTGCGTCCCGTAGTCGCCGCCTGCATCGCGCGACCGTGCCGCCTCCAGCGTGAGCGCGCGAGCGGCCTCGAGCTGCGTCGCCATGTCGGCGAGCATGAAGCTGATCCCTTGGAACCGTGCGACCGGCTGACCGAACTGCTCGCGGTCCTTGGCGAATGCGATCGCCGCCTCCAGCGAGGCGCGCGCCAGCCCGACGGCGCACGCTGCGATGCCGAGCCGCCCGCCTTCGAGCGCGGCCATCGCGATACGGAATCCGATACCCTCCTCGCCGATGAGATTGAACGCGGGCACGCGCACCTCGTCGAAGGTGATCTGCGCCGTCGGCGAGGCGGCCATCCCCATCTTGTGTTCGAGCTTGGCGCGCGCGACGCCGGGAGTCTCCGCCGGAACGAAGAGTGCGGAGATGCCGCCGGGCCCTGCATCGCCGGTGCGAGCGAACACGATGTAGTACGCCGCCTCGCCGCCGTGGGTCACCCACGCCTTCGTCCCGTTGATGACGTAGGAATCGCCGTCCCGCACCGCGCGAGTAACCAACGCAGCCGCGTCCGAACCGCTGCTGGCTTCGGACAAGCAGTAGCTGCCGATCCACTCGCCTGCGATCGCCGGCGGCATCCATGCCGTGCGCTGCGCATCGCTGCCGAAACGATCGGCAGGAAACATCGTCAGCGTCTGCACGCTGACGCCCAACCCGACGGCGAGATGCGCGTGCGCCAGCCCCTCGATCACCTGTAGGTAGATCTCGTAGGGCTGCTCTCCCCCACCGAACTCCTCGCGGTAGGGCAACCCCAGCAGTCCGGCCTTGCCCAGCGCCGCGAAGGCGGCCCGTGGGAACTCCGCGGCGCGTTCGCGCTCGTCGGCGAACGGCGCGATCTCTCGCGCGGCGATCTCTCGCGCCAGCCCGAGCAGTGCGCGCTGCTCGGAGGTCATCTGGGTTGCCACGCCTCGCACTATATCGACGCGACGCGAACGTACGGGCGTTGTCGCTACGCGCTCACCGATCCGACGCCTACGATCTCGTCGTCGGTCGCGGTCATGTTCTCGAACTGCAACACGCCCATCTTGCCGAACTCTTCGCGCACCCGATCGGTGAGCAGTCCAAGCTTCTTGAGGTTGGGCACGATCTTCATGAACAACAGGTTGCGGAAGTACTGCATCTGTGGGCTCTTGTGCGAGTGCGCCGCAAGCTCGTCGACGGGCAGGCCCATCCGCTCGAACACTTCCACGGCGGCGAACCGATCGCGCATCAGGTAGCACGCGTCGATCGTGAACTCCTCGCGCTCACGCAGCTCCGCCGAAGTCATCTGCGGATAGACGTCGCGCAGCGACAGCACCCCGAACGCCACGTGGCGGGCCTCGTCGGCCATGATGTACTGGGTGATCTGTTTGATCAGCGGCTCGCGCGACTGCGTGTACATCATCCCGAACGCCGCCAGCGCCAGACCTTCGACGAGGATCTGCATCCCGAGGTAGGTCATGTCCCACCGCGAGTCGGTCAGGATCGTGTCGAGCAGCGTGCGCAACGGCGGCGTGATCGGGAAGGATGTCTCGAGCTTCTCGGACAGGTACTTGTGGTACACCTCGACGTGACGCGCCTCGTCCATCACCTGTGTCGCCGCGTAGAACTTCGCATCGATCGAGGGCACCGACTTCACGATCTTGGCGGTCGCCAACAGTGCACCTTGCTCGCCGTGCATGAACTGCGACAACGACCACGCCGTCGCTTGGCGGCGGAACTCGTCGCGCTGGGCGGGGCTCATCTTGGCCCAGTAGGGGCTGGAGGAGATCGGGAAGCGCTCGTCGGGGTAGCTCTCCTCGTTGACGACGACCTCCACGGACCAGTCCGGGTGCGGCAGGGCGTCGTTGGGCTGGGCGTTCCACTGCTCGAGTTTCGCGCGCTCGTAGAGATCCCGGAGGTTCTGCTTGTTGACGTCGTAGTCCCAGCAGTACACCGTCGGGAAGTTGGACGGGATCGCCGCGAGGACCCCATCCAGCACCGCGCGGTCAACCTGAGGAAGTCCGGTGGTCTCGGTCATCGCTCCCCTCCCTGGCAGGCCGGGCCATACCGGCCTCGGCGCTCTATCATAAAGACCCTGGTACGGATGGCGCGATACCCCCCAAAGCTCACCCATCGGACCTAAGAAGTGCCTGAACCGGCAGGAAGCGTGCATCCCTTGAGGGAACGGGTCGTTTGTTGAAGCAGATGAAGCATGTGTCGTGGCCACGATCGATGGCCGGAGCGGTCTGCGCGGCCGCCCTGGCTGGCCTCGTCGTGCTCCCGGGCAGCGCAGCCTCCCCCAGCGAGCCCTGCGGCACGACCACGCTCGAGGCGACACTGGTCGTGAAGCCGGACGGGACGCTGGCGTGCGGGCCCGCGGCCGCTGTGAAGGTTCGCACCGACCTCAAGGAGCCTGCCGCCTCGCGCGCTCAGACGCGCTCTGGCCTGGTCTCGTTCCTGACCCTGGCCGACCTGTCGATCCCCGACGAAGAGTCGCCACTGCGCACAGAGTTCGCCGATGCGTGCACCGCCTGGCCCGCGCAGCGCTCCTACCGGCCGCAGGAGGCCCTCATCCCGGCGCTGGTGAACGCGCACGTCAAGGCAGCCAGCGCGCTGGCTTCGGACCCACGTGGCAGCCCACAGGTCCATCTGCCGTACTCCTTCGCGGTGCAACTCGGCGACGGAGCCGACAACCAGCAGCAGAACGAGCTTCGCACGATGATCGACCTCCTCGACGGTGGCAAGGTCGTCGATCCGGACTCCGGCAAGGACGGCTACGAGGGAGCCCAGAAGCAGGATCCCTCCGGCGGAACACCCGCGCTCGGCGCTCCGGTGACGGCTTCGTCGCTGCGCGCACTTGGGAACGACGCCTTCTACGCGCCCGGCTTGCGGACCGCGAGCGGCGCGCCGCTGCCCTGGGTCTCGGTCATCGGACAGCGCGACGCGCGTGCCGGCGGGTGGGCGCCCGCGGACAACCCTGCGTGGGACACCGTCGCCAATGCCTTCGCAACGGGCCAGCTGAAGATCACCGCGCTGGGATCGCAGCGCATCCGCGAGGTGTGCGCTGACCCAGCGTTGCTGTCCTCGCCTTCGTTCTGGACCGGCGTCGCGGCGGATCCGACCATCGCGAGCATCGTGACCCCCGATCCCGCTCGCCGCCTGCTCACGCGCTCCGCGTGGATCTCCGAACACAACAGCACGACCGGTCTGCCCGTGGGACACGGCTTCGGCTACAACCGTTGCACGGACGCGACCGGCGCAGCGCTCGCACGCGCGTGCTACTCGTGGAACCAGGACCCCCTTCACTTCATCGCGCTGGACACCGCGCCCGAGACGGGCCTTGGTGCCGGCGACATCGATCAGGCGCAGCTCGCCTGGCTCGAGCGCGAACTGGTCGCCAACTCTTCGACGTACATCGGCGCCGACGGCGCGAAGAAGACCGCTTCGAACAAGGATCGCCTCGTGGTGGTCTTCACCAACCACGCAAGCGACACGCTGAACAACACCGCGCTGCCGACCCAAGGTGCTGCCGACGCCGCGGCCCTCGAGCAGCTGTTGCTGCGGTTCCCCAACGTCGTGTTGCACGTCGCGTCGGACTCGGCGCGCGCCGGCGCGATCGCTCACGGGACCGGCAAGGCCGGCTACTGGGAGATCCAAGCGACGTCGGTGTCGGCGTGGCCTTCGCAGTCACGCTCGATAGAGATCGCCGACAACCACGACGGCACGCTGTCGATCTTCGGCGTCCTGTTCGACGCCGCCGCGCCGCCGAACGCGCGGGCGATGATGTGGAGCGACGACGCTACCGACGAGCGCCGGCTCAACTCCTCACGCCAGACCAACGAAGACTGGCTCGCAGCTGCCGCCCGCGAGATCGCGCTGCACGACCCGCAACGCGGCCTGGCTCCCGACGCGAACAACGCCAACGTCGAGCTCGTGTTGGGACATCCGTGGGGCGTGACACGCTCACCGATCGACGCCGTGATCGACCCGATCAACCCCCTGCTGAACCCGCCGACCTTCCGCCCGACCTTCCCCGGCTTCCCGACGAACTTCCCGCCGGGGTTCCCCGGTGGGATCCCTCGGTTCCCTCAGAACCCGACCGACTTCGGGCAGCAGCAATACACCCCGCCGCCACAGCAGTTCCAGGGCACGAGCGCGCTGGCGGTGCAGCCGAGCTCCAGCGATGCGCCCTACACGACGCGGATCATCCTGTTGTTGCTCGGCGCAGCTGCCGGTGCGTCGTGGTTGGTCCAGGCGCGCGTGCGCCGCTACATGATCGGGATCTGACACCGCTTCAGATCTTGAGCGTGATGGCGCCCGAGACCATGTCGAAGGTCGCCGGCGTGGTTCCCAACAGCTCTCCGTCTGCCTCGATCGCAAGCGGCTCGGGTCCGTCGAGCGCGACGCGATCGGCGAGGAACTCCTTGATGGTCGCGTCGGGGACGTGCAGGCCGCTCGGCATCTTCTGCAACGCCTTGATCGCATCGAGCTTGGAGCCTTCACCGATCAACACGTCGAGCATCGCATCCGAGGGGATCGCACGCGGCGCGACGCGCAAGCCGCCGCCGAAGAACTGACAGTTCGCCACGACCACCATCGTGGCGCGCGCGTTGTGCGTGATCGGCTCCATCGGCGCGTCCAGGCGGGTCCCGCGCGCCTTGCGGCCGTTCATCCGCACGTTCGCCTCCTGCGGCTTGTACGACAGCACCGCGCGCAGCGCAGCCAGGCGATAGCTCATCGCACCGACGCGGCGAAGCTTTGATGCTCTTTGGACGACGGCCGCCCCGATCCCAGCCTCGGCAACGTTGACGAACCAGCGGCTCGCGACCGCACCGTCGGGGGCGATGTAGCGCACGCGCCCGATGTCGAGCTTGCCCCAGGTGGTCTTGCCGTCGAGGTGATGACGCGCGGCTTCGTGCGGCACCTGCGTCATCCCGAATGTCTTCACGAAGTCGCACCCCGTCCCGCTGGGGATGACGGCGAGGACGGCGTCGGGTTCAAGCGGCCCGTCCTGGCCCATCATGCCGTTCACGACCTCGTGAACCGTGCCGTCGCCGCCCATCGCGGCGATGAATCTCGCACCGTTCAACAGCGCGTCTCGGGCGAGCTCGACGGCATGGCCGGGGTGCTCGGTCAGCACGACCTCGTACTCCAGATCGAAGGACTCCAGCACCTCGCGGACGGCCGGCAGGCTGCGCTCGACCGCCCCCTTTCCGGCGCGCGGATTGACGATCACGGTCAGCGGGCCGTAGGGCGAGGTCATGACCGCGCGATAGTACTCCGCGCACGCGGCCGCACCCTGGAGGAGGTAGCCGGGCTCTACAGGGCTCCGCTCGAGGCGACGACCCCGCGATAGATCGAGCGGGCGGCTTCCCTGCACCGGCGTGCGAACTCGTCGCTGCCCCCCGCATCGATCAGTTGGCGAAGCAGGTCCCAGACCTGCTTGGTCGTGCGGACGAAGTCACCCGGCGACATCTCGCCTTCGACGAGCACGTCCTCGAGCGCTTCGCCGCTGGCCCACTTGTGGAGCTGCCAGACGAAGCCAGGATCGGGTTCCTTCACCAGCTCGAGCCGGTGCTGCTCCTCGGCGTCGTGGATCTCTCGCCAGGTGCGCTTGAGGCGCGCGAACGCTCGGCGCGCGCCTTCGGTCGGCATATCGGTCCCCGGGACTCCGATGCGCGTCTCGAACACCAGGCTCGACACCACCGCGGCGAGCTCTGCGGCGTCGCAGTCGTCAAAGACGCCGCGAGCGATCGCCTCTGCGACCACCAGATCGCTCTCGTTGTAGATGATCGCAAGGCGCGACCCCTTCTCGGTCACCTCTCCGTCGCTGACGTAGCCGAAGGTCTCGAGCACCGCGAGCACGCGGTTGAAGGTCCGCGCGAGCGTCTCGGTGCGTTGCCGCACGCGCCGGCGGATCGCCTCGGTTTCCGTCCCCAGTGCGTCGACGCGCTGCGCCCACATCTCGTGCTCGAGCCGGTCCGGACAGGCTGCCACCGGGTGTGCGCGAACCGCTTCCTCCATCGCGCGCGCCGCCGGATCCGGCTTCCACGGTTGCACGATCTGGGTCGGCTCGTGCGCCTCGAGGTCCTCCAAGGCGCGCGCGATCTCGTGCCGGATGCGCGGCGCGCGCGCGTCGCCCTTCGGCAATGAGACCTCGCCGACGATGCCCGGCGGCTCGCGGAAGTCGCGCACGGCGAGTCGTCTGATCTGGCGCTCCTCGGTCATCACCACGGGTTGCGGCTCGCCGTGACGACCGTGCCGCACCTCCAGCACCGCTGCCGGGACCGCACGCACACCGCGACCGACCATGACGACCTGGCCGGGACGCAGACGCTCGAACGCCTCGCGCACGCGCGTGTTGCGCGTGTTGCGGATCGTGTCGTCGACCTCCTTGCGAACCGAGCGCGCGCGGCGCGCCAGGTCCCAGTACTCCTCGAAGTCGCCGCGATCACAGATCATCCGCTCGCGGTAGCCGGCGATGTACTTCTCGTTGCGCTCGATGTTGCGTTGCTGGCGCACGACCGCCTTGTCGGCGAGGAACTGTCCGAACGATAGGTTGAGGAAGCGCTCGGACTCCTCGACGTCGAAGCGGCGCAACAGGTTCACGGCCATGTTGTAGGAGGGCCGGAAGGAAGAGATGAGGGGGAAGGATCGGCCCTCCGCGAGGGCGGCGATTCGATCGAAGCCCAGATCCGGCTGCATCAAGGTGACGCCGTACCCGACCTCGTCCATCCCCCGGCGCCCGGCCCGTCCGGTCAGCTGGGTGTAGTCCGCGGGCGTCATCAGCTCGTGACGCTCCCCGGTGAACTTGATGAGCTTCTCGAGCACGACCGTACGCGCAGGCATGTTGATGCCCAGCGACAACGTCTCGGTCGCGAACACGACCTTGACCAGTGATCGCTCGAACAGCTCCTCCACGGTCTCTTTGAACACCGGGATCAGGCCCGCGTGGTGGGCGCCGAACCCGCGCTGCAGGCCGTCGAGCCAGTCGGAGTAGCCGAGCACGGCGAGGTCCGCGTCGTCGAGCACGCCGGCCCGCAGCTCGACGAACTCGCGGATGCGTTCCCGCTCCTGCTGGTCGGTGAGCATGAGCCGCGCTTCCCGGCACATCGTCACCGCTTGCTCACACCCGGCGCGCGAGAAGATGAACACGATCGCCGGCAGCAGTCCCTCGTCGTCGAGGCGTTGCACCACCTCGATGCGATCGGGGCGGTACGCACGCCGGTGGCCTTGCTCCCGCGGCCGGTTCTGCCCGCGCACCGGTCGCGGCGAGCGGCGGCCGGCCTTGCGGAGGTCGTTCGCCGGGATGCGCCGCAGCGCCGGGTTCGGCTTCAGCGCGTCCTTCTCGCGCACGAACATGGGGTGCATCGTCGGGCCGATCATGTAGACGTGCTCGATCGGCACGGGGCGCCGCTCCTCGATGACGACCTCGGTCGGCCCGCGCACCGAGCGCAGCCACGACCCGAACTCCTCGGCGTTGGACAGCGTCGCCGACAGCGCCACGATGCGCACGTGCGCCGGGAGATGGATCAGGATCTCCTCCCAGGTCGCCCCACGGTAGGGGTCGCGGAGGTAGTGCACCTCGTCCATCACCA
>JBKJXT010000207.1:0-3804 GCA_046716205.1 Actinomycetota bacterium | reverse complement strand
CGCGCTGGGCGCCCACGTGCTTGATCAGCTTGCCCAGCAGGTGCGACGCGTTGTTGGGATTGCCCATCACGCCGCGCCACGTCGAGCCGATCTCTGCGTAGACGTTCGGCGAGTTGCCGTGTGCGAGGCCCGGCGGGATGTTGCTCTCGGCGTCGAGGCCCTCGACCCGCAGCGAGCGGATCAAGCTGTTGACCGACAGCTCCGTCTGCCGGACCTTGTCGTCGCCCGGGTACGGCGCAGAGGTTCCGCCGCCGGCGCCCGAGTGATAGATGATGAAGTTGATCCCGGGGAACTGACGCGCCGCAGGGCCAACGTCCCCACACGAGTTCGATATCGGGTCGAAGCCCGGCAGCGCCGGGCCCTTGTGCGATGCGAGACACGCAGGGATCCCGTACTCCTGGTTGAGCTTCATGATGTGATCGTTGAGCCGCATCCCGACCGGGTCGTTGTGCAGGAAGCCGGGCGCGTAGGGCACGTCCGAGTACGGCGAGTACACCTTCCACCCACGCAGGTAGTGCTTGAATTCCCGCGCGCGGTGGGTCATGACGTCGAGCTCTTCCTGCAGGAACAAGGGCTCGGTCGGGCTGCCGCCGATCGCGGTTCCACCGCGGTTCGGCATCACGTAGGAGTGCACGACGGTGCGCTCCGTGCCCGAGAGATCCTTCACGATCTGTGCGGTCTCGACCGCTTCGTGGAAGGGAAGGGGCTGCACGAGGTCCGGCGCCGCCGGTACCGGCGACAGCACCGTCATCGTCGTGGCGGAGTCGAGGAAAAGCTCCTTGATGTAGTGCGGGCGCGAAACGTTCATCGTGGGGTCGAGCTCGCCACCCCTGTTGGAAACCTGACCGAACAAGATCGCGATGACCGCCCAGTGCACCGGCAGGGCGGCGCGCCAGATACCGTCGGACTCGACGTGGTGGCTCTGCACGTCGAAGATGAACTCGCCGGGCAGGTTATTGAGCTGCACGTTCGGATACTTCATCGCGCACATGTCCGGTGCGGTGGGGTCGTCACCGAGCGGGCCACCGAGCGCGTAGCGTCCGTACTGCCCGCCTGCGACGGCGTCGACCGCCCAGAATCCGATCGCCATCGCGAGGCCGGTGCGGACGAAGTCGCGACGGCTCATCCCGGACTTGCGGCGGACCTCTTCGGTCTTCTGGTCGGCAAGCGCCATGATCTGGAGCTCTTGCTTTGATGGGGGGCGCGGGTAGAACTCGTTGTTCGACGCGGGAAGGATGTCTACGGGCAGATCTTCTGGCAGGCCTTCGAACGGGTCGCGTGGCATGAAAACGTCCTCCCTCGCGCGGCTCGCGCTGTACGTCGTCGACGGAAACGATCCGACGAACGACCCTCACCCTGTCCGACCGTCCGGTCGGAATACATCTTGATTCGGCGCTGGAGCGGCCACTCCTTCTTTGATGAGAAGGTGGTCTCGCGATCGGTGTTCGGCCTGGTGAGCCGCGTGGTGAGCCCGAAAGGTACCAGTTGTCCCCTCGGAACGCTACCAAGCGGTCGGAACCGACCGGCTGCCGAGCCCGACAGTTGCTTCAGTCGTTCTCGACGAGGCGTTTCAGGCGCGCCAGCGATGCGAGGTTGCGCACATGCAGGACGGGCGCAAGCATCGGGTTCCACAGCGCGCGCGCCGGACCGGCGCACGGTTCCTCCTCCATCGTGATCCGTGTGCGGTCGCCGTCGGCTTCGAGGATGAGGCGGACGTCGGCCTCACCGGCCGGCCAGACCCGGGCGCGCAGCCAGATCATCACGTTCTGCTCTTTGGAGACGAGGGTGGTGCGATCCTTGATGCGCAGCGGCCCGGCGCCGACCTCGTGGTAGAAGGACGCGTCCTCTGCAGGCCAGTTCGTGTCCACGCCCCGGATGCGCTTGGTCCCCACGACCCACTTCGAGTACGCGTAGGGATCGAGCAGCACCCCGAAGACACGCGCGGCCGGCCGGTCGATGACCGTCGAGCACCGGGCGCGCATGGCCAGAGTGTTCCCAGGCGCGCTCCTGCGGAAACCGTCGGTGGCAACGGTGGTTCCACGGCCTGCTGCCTGGGTACGTCGTGTGCATGGAAGAGAACAGGCTCCCCGCCCGCCGGCCGATGCCCCCGGCGATGATCATGTTCAAGCCGGCGCGCTGGCTCTTCGGAGCCGTATGGGTCGCGCGCAACTGGCGCGCGGTGTGGGTCGGCATCCACCTCGCGATCGTCGCGCTCGGCGTGGGGTTGATCGCCCTCTCGCGGTCCCTTGGTCCCGACGACGGCTCCTCGGTGCTCCTGTTCGTCGGGATCCTGCTGGGAGCATGGGGCGTTCTGCGGCTCCCGCGCGCGGCCGCGGTGTACCGCCGGGGTCGCGTGCCGCGCACGCCCGCGCGCTTCTAACACGCTCGCGATAGATTCCTGCGGTGCTCGCGATCACCGACATCCTCCGCCTGCCGATCGGCCATCTGACCGCCGCGCCCGACCACCCGCTCGCCGGACGCAAGATCTTCGTCCAGTCGTTCTTGATCCGCCATCCCGACGGTGCGTTCCTATGGGACTCGGGGATCGGATCGGATCCCGCGATCGATGCGGAGCTCAAGATCATCCGCCGATCCTTGCCCGACGCGCTGGCGTCGGCCGGCGCGCGCATCGACGACGTGAAGCTCGTATCGAACTGTCATCTGCACTTCGATCATGCAGGAGAGAACTTCCGCTTCGCCGGTGTCCCGATCTTCGCGCAGCGATCTGAGCTCGCCGCCGTCAACGATCCGCACTACACGCTGCCGCCGCTGGTCGCCGAGTTCGAGGGCGCGACGTTCGAGCAGCTCGATGGGCGCGCCGAACCGCTCTCGGGTCTCACGATCATCCCGACCCCAGGCCATACCGACGGGCATCAGTCGCTCCTCGTCGACACGAAGCAAGGCCGAGTATTGCTGGCAGGGCAAGCGTTCAACTTCGCCTCGGACTACGCGGACGCCGACTACGTCACTCGACATGCGCCAGATGCGGAGCACAGGCCGCCGCCGTGGATGCAAGAGATCCAAGAGCTCGACGTCCGTCGCGCGCTGTTCGCTCACGACGAAGCGATCTGGGATCGGGATCCACTCGCGCCCCTGTGAAGGATCGGCGCCCGCTAAGGTTCATCGAGTGAACATCATCGAGCTACTGCGCGCCGAACTTCCGGCGGAGGTCGTGCAGACCGAGCCCGGCGTGCTGGAAGCGAACCGGCGCGACGAGACGCGCATCCTGGTGGCCGGCCTGCCTGCGGTCGTCACGTTCCCGCGAAACACCGCCGAGGTGTCGGCGATCGTGCGCATCGCGAACGAGCACGGTGTCCCGATCGTCGCGCGCGGTGCCGGCAGTGGACTCGCCGGGGGCGCGAACGCGATCGACGGCTGCATCGTGTTGTCGCTGACGACGATGAACCGCATCGTCGAGCTCGACGCGAGCGATCTGCGTGCCGTCGTGGAGCCAGGAGTCTTGACGGCGGACCTCGACCGCGCGGCTCGCGATCTCGGGCTGTGTTATCCCCCGTATCCGTCGAGCCGCGACTTCTGCACCATCGGCGGGAACATCGCCACCAACGCCGGTGGCCTCTGCTGCGTGAAATATGGCGTGACGAGCGACTTCGTGATGGGACTCGAAGTAGTGCTCGCCGACGGCGCCGTCATCCGCGTCGGTCGCAGGACGCGAAAGGGCGTCGCGGGGTACGACCTCACGCATCTGTTCGTCGGCTCCGAGGGAACGCTCGGGATCGTGACGCAGGCCACCATGCGACTCCGCCCGGCGCCGCCGCCTGCCTCGACGCTGGTCGCCTCGTTCAC
>JBKJXT010000206.1:0-5282 GCA_046716205.1 Actinomycetota bacterium | reverse complement strand
GGCATCAAGGCCTTCACCGCGGCGGTACTCGGCGGGATCGGCAACATCCGCGGCGCGCTGCTGGGCGGGCTGTTGCTGGGGCTGGCCGAGAACCTCGGCGTCGCGTGCGTCGAGCCGTCGTGGCAGGACGTCATCGCATTCTCGATCTTGGTCCTGGTGTTGATGTTCAAGCCGACGGGGCTGATCGGAGAGCGGGTGAGAGCATGAAGACGCGGATCAAGGAAACGGCAGGGCGCGCGCTCACGCCTCTCTTCACGTGGGTGCGACCTTTGCGCACCTGGTATGACGGGAACCGCACCATCTCGGTGCCGCTCGCCATCGTGGTCATATTGGCGCTCGTGCTGGTATTGCCATTCGGCTTCGACGATCACTGGCGCTCGGTATTCGTGCAGGCCGAGGAGTTCGCGCTGCTGGCGCTGGGACTCAACGTCGTCGTGGGATTCGCAGGACTGCTCGACCTCGGATACATCGCCTTCTTCGCCATCGGGAACTACGCCTTCGCGATCCCGGCCGCGCGGGAGTTCTCGAAGGCGCTGTTCCTCGAAGGGGGCGTCAACCTTCCCCCGTCACCAGCCTGGGAATGGTGGATGTGGGGTCTGCTGCTCGCAGCGGTCGGTGCGGCGATGATCGGTGGACTCATCCTCGGCGCGCCCACGCTGCGGCTGCGGGGGGACTACCTGGCGATCGTGACACTTGGCTTCGGCGAGATCGTTCGCATCGTCGCGCGCAACATGGACTCGGTCACGATCGGCTCGCGCGGCATCACCGCGATCCCCCACCCCGAAGTGGCGGGGTACAGCTTCGGGCTCGATCCGATCGGCTACTACTACGCACTGGCCTTCCTGATCCTA
Source organism: Actinomycetota bacterium (assembly GCA_046716205.1). Taxonomy (GTDB): domain Bacteria; phylum Actinomycetota; class AC-67; order AC-67; family AC-67; genus JBKJXT01. Next base: position 4,431 of record JBKJXT010000206.1, on the reverse strand, counting down.
CTGATGGTCGTCATCATCACCCGGCTCAACAGCTCGCGCGTTGGGCGCGCATGGCACGCGATCCGCGAGGACGAGGTCGCCGCGGCGGCGATGGGTGTGCCGACGGTGCGCATGAAGCTGCTCGCATTCGCCATCGGCGCTTCGACCGCCGGTGCGGCCGGGATGCTGACCGCCAGCCGCGTCAACTACATCAGCCCGGACAGCTTCCCGGTGTTGCAGTCGATCCTCGTCTTGGCCGCGGTCGTCCTCGGCGGCATGGGCAGTATCGGGGGGTCGATCCTCGGCGCGGCGGCGATCATCATCATCCCCGAGTACCTCCGCAGCCGGTCGGAGTCCTTCCAGAACTATCGCTTCCTTCTGTTCGGTGCTGTCCTGATGATCATGATGATCTACCGCCCCCAGGGCTTGATCCCCAGCCGACGCCGCGCGATCGAGCTGCGAGGCGATGCGGCCGGACCGCCGGCAGGAGAGGGGACGCCCGATGTCATTGCTTGAGATCAAGGGCGTCCACAAGCTCTTCGGCGGCCTTGCGGCGTTGACGGACATCAACATCACCGTCCGCGAGGGCGACATCCACGGACTCATCGGACCCAACGGGGCGGGAAAGACCACGTTGTTCAACGTGATCACCGGCATCTTCGGGCCGACCGAAGGCGACGTTCTGTTCGAGGGTAAGTCGCTGGTGGGCCGCAAGCCGTTCCAGATCACGCGCGCCGGTATCGCGCGCACGTTCCAGAACATCCGCCTGTTCAACGCGATGACCGCGATCGAGAACGTGATGGTGGGCATCGATGCACATCATCGAACCGGGGTGGTCGGTGCGGTGTTGCGCCTGCCGTATACCAAGCGGGAGGAATTGCATGCCATCGAGCGGGGACAGGACCTGCTCGAGCAGGTCGGCATCGGTCAGCTCGCGAACCAGCTTTCGCGCAACCTCTCCTACGGCGACCAGCGTCGTGTCGAGATCGCGCGCGCACTCGGTACCAACCCGAAGCTGCTGTTCCTCGACGAGCCTGCTGCGGGGATGAACCCGAACGAGAAGGCGTCGTTGATGACCCTCATCCGCGACATCGCGCAAACCGGCGTCACCATCTTCTTGATCGAACACGACATGAAGGTCGTCATGGGCATCTGCCAACGGGTCAGCGTTCTCGACTTCGGCGAGAAGATCGCGGAGGGTCCCCCAGAGGAGATGCAGCGCAACCCGCGCGTCATCGAGGCGTACCTCGGCCATGGGGCCGCGGAGGGCGCCGGCTGATGGCCATGCTCGAGCTGACCGATGTGTTCGTCCGCTACGGTGCCATCGAAGCGGTGCGCGGGATCTCGCTGCGCGCCGAACAGGGAGAGATCGTCACCCTGATCGGCGGCAACGGCGCAGGCAAGACCACGACCCTCAAGACGATCTCTGGACTGCTGAAGCCGGCATCGGGTGAGATCGTGTTCGAAGGTGCCCGCATCGACCAGCTGCCGCCGCACGAGATCGTGAAGCTCGGCCTGTGCCAATCTCCGGAGGGGCGGCACATCTTCCCGCGGATGAGCGTCCGCGAGAACCTCGAGATGGGTACCTTCGCACGGCGCGATCGGTCGGAGATGAAATCGGATTACGAGCGCGTTTTCACGCTGTTCCCGGTGCTGAAGGATCGCTTGACGCAGGCCGGCGGCACGTTGTCGGGCGGCGAGCAGCAGATGCTGGCGATGGGCCGTGCGTTGATGGCGCGCCCGCGTGTGCTGCTTCTCGATGAGCCTTCGATGGGCCTCGCGCCGATGATGGTCGATCGCATCTTCGAGATCATCCGCACCATCAACTCGCAAGGAACCACGATCCTGCTGATCGAGCAGAACGCTCAGATGGCGTTGCAGACCGCACATCGTGGCTACGTGATAGAAACCGGCGAGATCGTGCTCGAGGATGAGGCGAGTGCGTTGCTGGGCAACGACCGGGTGCGCAAGGCGTACCTCGGCGAATCGTGAAGGGGGAACCGTGAGACGCATCATCTTGTTCGCACTGGCGCTCGGGCTCGTGACGGCCGCGTGCGCCGAAGACACACCGCCTAGCGCGACGTCGCCGTCGCCGTCGCCCAGCGTGGAGCAGATCCCGTCGGTGGACATCGCCGACTGTCAGACCGCACAGGGCGCGCAAGCCACCAGCGCGGCCAAGGGTGTCGACTACACGACGCAGCTGAAGAAACCCGGCGAGCTACATATCGGCTCGGACAATGCCTATCCGCCCTTCGAGGAGATCAAGCCCGGGGCGAAGGAGCCGGAAGGCTTCGACGTCGACCTCTACACCGAGGTCGCCAAACGGCTGAACCTCACCGCGAAGTCGACCACGACGGACTTCGACGGGTTGTTCACGCAGTCGATCCCGAACGGGACCTACGACCTCGGCATCTCCGCGATCACGATCAAGGAAGAGCGCAAGAAGACGGTCGACTTCACGATCCCGTACTTCCAGGCAGACCTGTCGCTTGCCGTCAACGTCGACAAGACGCCCGCCATCAAGACGATCGAAGATCTGAGCGGGTTGACGCTCGGCGCGCAGAAAGGCACGACGGGCGAGGACTGCGCGAAGTTCTTGGTGAAGGAAGGGAAAGCGAAAGACGTCAAGTCCTACGGCGACGCACAGGCGGCGTTCCAGGACCTCGTCGCCGGGCGGGTCGCTGCGGTCGTGAATGACCGCCCGGCGTCACAGGGGTTCGTGGAGAAGGACTCGGCGCTGAAGGTCGTGCAGGTCATCTCGACCAAGGAGCAGTACGGGTTCGCGATCAGCAAGGACAAGCCCGATCTGCGAGTGAAGATCGACGAGACCTTGCTGGCGATCATGCAGGACGGCACGTACGCGACGATCTACGAGAGGTGGTTCGGGACGAAGCCGCCGTTCGTCGTTCCGTTCGAGTAGCCGACGAGCGTCACGTGAGGGGCCCGCCATGCGGCGGGCCTCTCTTCGCAGGGGAGATCTAGGGATGCAGACCCATCCGACCGACCTCGGCCCTTTCGCTTCCGACGAGGGCAAGTTCAACACGATCGCCGGTGTCGCGATCGTTGCAGCCCTGCTCGCGATGGCCCTCGCGATCGTGCGGCCGGTTGTGGCGTCCATCTCGACGGCCGATCCCACATCTGCCGGCAGGGTCGCGATCCCTCTCGGGTTGTTCGCAGTCCTGCTGTCTTTGATCGGTGGCTATCAGGCGGTCGCGCGCGGAGAACAGGGAAGGGGAGCGGCTAGATACGCACTCTACGCAGGCTCGGCGGCGGCTCTGCTCGGCTTCGGCTACACGGCGGTGGTAGACGGCGCAGTGCGGCTCGACAGGTTCGCGGACGCATACTTCGATCGCGAGATCATCACAGCGATCTGGAGCTCGTTGTTGCGGGGAGTGGTGGTCACGATGTCGCAGGCTCTTTTGGCTGAGGCGCTCGCGATCACCGTCGGGCTCATCGTGGCGAGCGGAGAGCTTTCGTCTCGACGCTGGCTCCGGTATCCGGCGGTGGCGTACGTCGATGTGGTTCGAGGGCTCCCATTGCTCATGCTCGCCTTCTTGGTCTATTTCGGGCTCACGTTCGTCGGCATCACCCTGTCTCCGTTCATCGCGATCATCGTCATCCTCACGATCAACGCGTCTGCCTATTGTGCCGAGATCTTCCGGGCTGGCATCCAGGCGATCCCGCGCGGGCAGCAGGAAGCGGCGCGAAGCCTCGGCATGCCCCACGCGATGACTCTGATCTTCGTGCTCATCCCGCAGGCGGTACGCGCGGTCATCCCGCCCTTGATGAGCGAGTTCATCGCGCTCGTCAAGGACACCGCGGTCGCGAACCTCGTCGTCGGGACGACCGCGGTCAGCGCGGACCTGTTCTCACGCGCTCGTACCTCCGCCGCATCCACGTTCTCGCCGACGCCATATGCGCTTGCGTCGATGTTCTATCTCCTCATCACGATCCCGATGGCGCGCGCTGTGGGCAAGGTTGAACGACGGCTCCGGTCTGGGCTCGCATGACCCAGCCGATCGTCCGCGTCGAGGACCTCCACAAGAGCTTCGGCGCGCTCGAGGTTTTGAAGGGCGTGACCATGGAGGCCGCCCTCGGCGAGACCGTCTGCATCCTCGGCCCGTCCGGATCCGGCAAGAGCACGATCCTCAAGTGCATCTCGCGCCTCGAGGAGCCGACCTCGGGCAAGGTCTTCATCGAAGGGGTTGACGTCGGAGATCCTCGCGTGGATATCAACAAGGTCCGCCGTTACGCCGGCATGGTCTTCCAGCAGTTCAACCTCTTCCCACACAAGACGGCGATCGCCAACATCATGCTGCCCCTCGTCAAAGTCCTGAGGATCAGCAAGGACGAGGCGCGCGACCGGGCGATGGAGGAGCTCCGCCACGTCGGCCTGGAAGACAAGGCCGGCGCTTACCCATCCCACCTTTCCGGCGGGCAGCAGCAGCGCGT
>JBKJXT010000205.1:0-2937 GCA_046716205.1 Actinomycetota bacterium | reverse complement strand
GGGCCTCGACCGCATCGATCAGCGCGCCTTGCCTCTGGATGCTCGCTACACCTACAACGCAACCGGCTCGGGCGTCCGCGCGTACATCCTCGACACCGGCATCCGCCGCACGCACACCGACTTCGGCGGGCGCGCGAGCATCGGAACCGACACCATCGGCGACGGACGCAACGGGGTCGACTGCAACGGTCACGGTACCCACGTCGCCGGTACCGTCGGCGGCGCAACCTACGGGGTCGCGAAGGCGGCGTCGCTCATCGCCGTGCGTGTCCTGGACTGCGCAGGGTCCGGGTCGAACTCCGGCGTGATCGCAGGTGTCGACTGGGTCACCGCGAATCGCATCCGCCCCGCGGTCGCGAACATGTCGCTGGGTGGCGGCGCGTCGGCGTCGCTCGACACCGCGGTCGCCAACTCGATCACCTCGGGCGTGACCTATGCGATCGCAGCAGGCAACGGCAACGTGCTCGGGCTTTCGCAGGACGCGTGCGGAACCTCGCCGGCCCGCGTCGCAGCGGCGGTCACGGTCAGCGCCACGAACGACAGCGACACGAAGGCATCGTGGGCGAACTACGGGACCTGCGTTGACGTCTTCGCGCCGGGCGTGAACACCAAGAGCGCGTGGTACACCTCCGACACCGCGACCGACACCATCAGCGGCACGTCGATGGCGAGCCCGCACGTCGCCGGTGTCGCCGCGCAGTACCTGCAGACGAACACGGCCGCAACACCGGCGCAGGTTGCGAGTGCGCTCAACACGAACGCGACCACCGGCGTCGTGAAGTCGCCGGGCAGCGGCTCGCCGAACCGCCTGCTCTACGGCGCGTTCATCGGCGGCGGCACACCGGCGCCGAACACCGCGCCCGTCGCCGGCTTCACCAAGACGTGCAGCGGCCTCACCTGTCAGTTCACCGACACTTCCACGGACTCCGACGGAACGATCGCCGCCCGGTCGTGGAGCTTCGGCGACGGCGCGACCTCCACCGCGCAGAACCCCTCGCACACCTACGCGGCGGCCGGCACGTTCACGGTCGGCTTAACCGTCACCGACAATGCCGGCGCAACCGCCACGACGTCGCAGCAGGTGACCGTCAGCGCGAGCAGCGATCCCGACCCCGCCACGCCGAACCTCTCCAGCGGCGTCGCGCGCTCGGACACCAACGGCGCAGCGGGCTCATGGAAGTACTACAAGATCGCTGTTCCCAGCGGCCGAAGCTCGCTGTCGGTGTCGCTCAGTGGGAGCCAGGCCTCGTGCAGCCTCCTCGGCTGCAACCCAGACCTCGACCTCTACGTGCGCCGGGCGGCGAAGCCGACGACGTCTGCGTTCAACTGCTCCGGGGCGTCGTCCACGTCAAACGAGTCGTGCAGCGTCGCCAACCCGACGACCGACTGGTGGTACGTCGGGGTGTACGTGTACTCCTCGTCGCGAACGATCACCTATCAGCTGACCGCTACGTACTGACCGGGCAAGTCCGGCGCCGTCCCGGAAACGAGCACGCGGTCACCGACCCGCAGCGCGCGCGAGAATCCGATCGTCGACTCGTACGGCGAGCCACTGGAGATGCGTTTGCGCTCGCTCACGACACGATGTCCTTGCGACGGAACCACCAGAACGCGATCGACAGGAACAGCGCGCCGTACAGCACCTGGATCGCGAGCCCGCGTCCAAGCTGGCTCCAATGGATCGTGTGCGTGAGGAAGAACTGCTGCCACAGGAAGAGGTACTTACTGGGGAGCCAGGGATGGAGCATCGCGAGGGCGGGCAGCGCGCTCAGGATCTGGCTGGCGATCGCGACCCCCACCGCCGTCCCGATCGCACCGTACGGCTGATCGCTCATCGTTGAGATCATGAATGCCAGCGCCAGCACGTACATGCTCGACCATGCGACGTACAGCGCCGCGATCGCGAGCCGAAGTGCCCCCTCGTTCGCGCTCCAGATCTCGCCGAAGAACGGCACCTCTACGCCGTGCCATCCGAACGCGATCGTGCCCGCCACGAGTCCAACGAGTGCCACCCAGAACGTCGCCACGACCGACAGTACCGCGGCCGACACAAGCTTCCGCGCGAGCAGGCGCGCACGGCCGACCGGTCGCACCAGCAGCGATCGCAACGTTCCCCATTGCGCTTCGCCGGCGACGGGCTCTCCCCCGAACACGGCGATCACGATCACCAAGAAGAACGGGCTCATGAACGCGAGGGCGGCGATCGCGTTGTTGATGCCCGACGCCGTCGAGACCTCATACAGGCTGCTCTGCGTCGGGTCGTCCGGTTCGTCGCTCAAAGCCGTGCCGATCGTCGCGATGATCGGGAGCGCAGCCAGTGCGCCGAACGCCGCCCAGGTGCGCAGCCGGCGCGCCGACTTCGACAACTCCCCGCGGATCATCGCTGATCCGTCAGCATGCCGAGGAACGCGTCTTCGAGCTGATGGCGCGCCGTCACCGTCTGCACCCCGACGCCGGCGCCGACCAGCACAGCAACCACGGCGGCACGGGTCGCGCCGTTGAGTGAAACGCTCAGGCCGGGTGCGTGCTCGTCCACCGCGCCGACCCCGTCGATCGTCGCGAGTACGCGGCGCGCTGTTGGGAGATCGTCGACCTCCAGGTACATCCGCGTGCGGGCGCCGATCAGCTCGTTCACGGTACCGGCTGCGACCAGGCGTCCGCGATCCATCACGACGGCGTGCGAGCACACCTGTTCGACCTCGCTCAGCAGATGACTGGAGAGCAACACCGTCACCCCGCCGTCGGAAACCGAGCGAAGCAGCGATCGCACCTCGCGCATCTCCATCGGATCGAGCCCGCTGGTCGGCTCGTCGAGCACCAGCACCTCGGGCTCGCCGAGCAGCGCCAGGGCGGTGCCCAACCGCTGCCGCCTGCCGTGGGAGTACTTCTTGACCTTGCGGTCGCTCGCGGTTCCCAGGCCCGCGCCCTCCCGCCCCC
>JBKJXT010000204.1:0-6307 GCA_046716205.1 Actinomycetota bacterium | reverse complement strand
CCTTGATGCTCTTGAGCATCCCCGCCTTCCCGTCGGCCTTCAGCTTGTCCTCGTCATACTCGAATCCGCTCCCGTCGTCGCGGATCGAAACGACGACCTCGTTGCCGTCGGAGTCGGCGAAGATCGTTGCGCGGGTCGCACCCGCGTGTTCGGTGACGTTGTCAAGCGCCTGGCGCGCCGCTGCGGCGATCTCGTGTGCGGCGTGCGCGCTCATCCAGATCGGCCCGACCGCGCTGACCGTCGCCGGCGTGCCGGTTGACGAACGCGCCGCCTCCTCGAGCAAGGTCCGCAGCGACGCCTGACCCGTCGGCGGCTCGGCCGGCTCGCGCAGGATCAACGCGCGCAGGTCGGCCTCCTGCGCGCCGGCCATCTCCGCCAGCGCGCCGACCTCCACCCCGGGAACCTGCGAGCTCGCCGCCAGCTCGCGTCCTCTCTTGTGCACGAGCGCCAGTGATTGCAAGACCGAGTCGTGGATCGCGCGAGCCATCGATTCGCGCTCGGCGGCCCGCGCTTCGCGCTCCCGCGCGTGCATCGACGCTTCGATGACCTCCTGGAACTGCGCGGCGGACCGTTCGAGCAGCCGAGAGACGAGTCCGACGGCGCCGCCGGCCAAGATGTAGGTCATCGTTCCGTTGGCGAGCGACTGAACCTGCGTTGCGTCGTTCAGTGCGATGCCGTTCACCGCACGACTCAGGACGAGTCCGACGCCGACCGCCAGCGCTGCGAGCACGCCGGCGATCGGCCCGCGCGCCACCCCCCACGCGGCGACGGCCGCGACGGGCCACGCGGTCGCATAGAACGGGCGGTCTCGCACGACCGCAGCCTCGGGCGCCACCACGCCGGAGACAACGACGAGAACCACCGCGAGCGTCAGCTCGAACCACAGCGACGCGGTGGACCGGTCGCGTCGCGGGACGCTCATCCATGCGCTCCATGCCCCGGCCGCGCCGATCCCCGCCCAGGCGAGCGCCGGGAACCGGAACCCGTCCTTCACCGTCAGCGCGAGCGCGATCATCCACGCGAGTGCTGCCCACCGGAACAGCACGAGCGCGACCGACAAGACGTTGCGCGCGCGATCGGCTTCGGAGACCTGGGGATCCACGACCCGATGCTAACAGCGGGCCTCGACGAACAGGGCGGCTACGACGGCGACGGCGACGGCGACGGGACAGGGGAAACGGTCAAGGTCGGCGTCGGCGTCGGCGTCGGATCCAGCACGCGGTAGATCAGCGGGCCCGCCGGCACTGGAGCGTTACACGTTCGAGGACAACCCGACGGGCGCCGGTAGCGGGTGAGCGACCAATACCATTCAACCACGTTGTGATCGACGATCGACTGATCGTTGTCGTAGCTCGTCGGCAGTCGCACCGCCGAGCCCAGATCACCGGCTCCTTCGCGCCATGCGTATCGGAGCGCGAACACCTGCGGCCGCCCGTCGGTCGGGCGCGGCTTCATGTAGTAGCCGTGGCCGGCGATCCGGTCGAAGGCGGCCCATTCGTAGCCCGCAGGGTCATGGGCACCGTCGTCGCGTGTGCCTCCCTCAACGGTGCGGGTGGACCACCCCTTCTCTCCGAACACCTTGAAGCGATCCCGGGCGAACCCGGCGATGTTGAAGTCCATCCGGATGAACACCTGATACACCGCCGAGGGCTCGATGCCGGGACCGTAGATGTAGACCGCGGGCCGGAACGCGCCGTTGGCATAGAACGTGTATCGGATGTCGTAGCGGTAGCTCGCGGTTGACGGCCACGAGCAACATCGGAAGCTCTGCGAGAGCGACAGGTAGCTGGACGTGCGGGTCAGCCTCGTAGAGCCGGCGACGTACCGGACGTTCCCCGACCGACCGAGCTGATCGTTCATCGTGGGGTGCGAGGCGTAGTGCACTCGGATCTGTGGCACGGAAACGCGCGCGAAAACCCATCGATCCCTGTAGACGGCGCTCTTCACCGCGAGGCCGTCGGTGTCGGTCAGCTCGTGCGTGAAGGTCCAGCCGAGACCTGAATGGCCCAGCGCCGGCGCGGGGGCCCACACCAGCGCCGTCGCCAGCGCAACGACCGCGAGACCGACATGCCGTCCCCGTCTCACGACCACCCGGGTTCGCATCCCGGCGAACACACGACATACAGACGCTCGACGACCTTGCCTGTGTTGAGATCGACGACGATGGTCGCTTGGCGCCCATGGCCCTGCGTGATCATCCTGTCCAACGGGTAGACCACGCTGGCGCAACGATCGACGTCGCACGGCGCGACGTCGCGCCACATGGGATACGCGGGCACCGGGTGCGAGTGTGCCGCACGCCCCAGATGCCGCCGAAGATCGGCGTCGCGATCCGCGATCGAATGAGCCCTTGCGATCTCCGACTCGCTCAAAGGAGGCTGGCCGGTTGTAAGACTCGTTCCGGAGACGCGCCACCGGTCCGTCTCCACGACGACGTCGAGGACTCGGTTGCTCGGATAGAGGTAGTACGTCAGATCGATGCAGCGGCGCGCGGGACATACCTCGCCGTCCAACACACGTACCAACACCAGTTCGTGTGGAGCCCTGAACGTCTGCGCGAGCTCAGGCGCGCTTCCGGCCACGGCGACCGCGCGTCGATGCTCTCGAGCGCTGACGGGTGGGGGCCCTGTCGTTTCGTCGTCGGGCAGCGTGATCGTGACCGCGCCGGGATCCGTGGCAGGGTTGGGATCCGCGACGTCGGCGACGGCCAGCGTGGATGGTCCGGCCGGCGCCACGACGTGCAGCGCGACGGCAGCAACGACGGCGCAGCCTGCGACGATGCCCGCGCCTGTGAGCTTGTTGCGCACCGCCACCTCCCGCCTCGACACGTGCCCAACCGATCCGCGACGCTACCAGGCGCGCGGATCGGGTCAACGAAGCACATGCCCGGAACGCCGAAGATGAAACGTCGTTACAAGTCCGGACCGGCCGCCTTCACCCGCTGCCACATCTCGGTGAGCTCCTCGTCTCCCAGATCTCGCAGGGACACGCCACGCTCACTCGCGGCCGCCTCCACTTTCTTGAGGCGCTCTCGGAAGCGGCGGGCGGAACGGCGCAGCGCGGTTTCAGCGTCCAGGTCGAGATGGCGCGCCAGCGCGACGAGGGCGAAGAGCAGGTCTCCGAGTTCGTGTTCCCGTTCGGCCGGCGTCGTGGCGCGCGAGAGCTCCTCCGCCTCTTCACGAACCTTCATCAGCGCCCCATCGACGCTCGACCAATCGAACCCCGCGGTCCCCGCTCGTCGCTGCAGCTTCTGCGAGAACGCGAGCGCGGGCAGGGCTTCGGGCACGCCCTCGGTCACGCACTCGCGTGCCTACTCGTGCTCCTTGATGACGTCCCAGTTCGCGACGACCTCCTCGGCTCCCGACACCTCGACGTCGGCGAACACGTGCGGGTGGCGCCGGACGAGCTTCTGAGTAAGCGTCGTCGCGACATCGTCGATGTCGAAGGTTCCGGCGTCGGTGCCCATCTGCGCGTGGAAGACGACCTGCAGCAAAACGTCGCCGAGTTCTTCCGCGAGATGGTGAGCGTCGCCGCTCTCGATCGCCTCCAAGACCTCGTAGGTCTCGTCGAGGAGGTACTTCGCGAGGCTCTCGTGGGTCTGCTCGGCATCCCAGGGGCACCCGCCTGGTCCGCGGAGACGGCTCATGACCTTCACGAGCTCGAGGAGGGTATGGCCGCGCGGTGCGCGCCCGATCACGAACTCGACCTCGAGGCCGTCCTGCAGCGCCCTCTCCATGACGCCCCGTCCGACGGTGTCCCCACGCGCGATGAACGCGACCGTGCCGTGTTCGACCGCGAGTCCAGCCAGGCGGTCGGCCAACGCCCTCGGGCCCTCGCCCACCTGTCCGTGCTGATGCCCCAGCAGGTTCTTCCCTTTGACGGCCCGGTCACTACGGGCGTCCGCGTGACTCGCTTCGGCCAGGTCGATGACCTGGTAGCCCTCCTCACGCAGCCGCTCGGCCAGCTCGTCACCCGCCGCGGCATAGACGCTGCCGGTGGTCAGGGCGCGCCAGGCCTCCAGCGTGAGGAGGTCGGGCGCGCCCGCTCCGGGCTGAACCAACACGATGCGGGGCATCCACCGAGCCTACCCGCGGTGGTCCCAGCTTCGTCGGGCGTGCAGGAGTCCGGCTCGCGCCGCCGAACACGAGCACCATGAACCCACGACTGCTTGCTCTTCCCGTCGCGCTCGCCGCACTGGCGACCACCGCGCTCGCCTCAGGTGAGTCAACGTCCATCTCGTTCACCAACGTGCTGGTTCAGGGCACGCCGGCCGTCGCCGAGCCGAGCATCGAGGTCGATCCACGCAACACCGACGTGGTGTACGTCGCCGGTCCGTCCAGCAACAACAGCCGCGTGTGGCGATCCTTAGACGGCGGACTCACCTGGGAAGAGCGCTTCTCCACGCTCGGGACTTCAGGCGACACCGACATCGCCGTCGACGACGACGGGATGGTGTACGCGTCGGATCTGTTCCCGAGAGTGCCGGTCTCGTTCTCGGACAACGGGGCCGCTACGTTCCACCGCGTCGTGCGGGTCGGAACCGACGCTGGCTCCTATGACCGGCAGTGGACGGATGCGGCCGGGCAAGGGCGTGTCATCCAGACCGTCGCCGACGCGACGCTGGGGGGCTACGTCGCGTGGATGAGCGACGACCAGGCGCGCACCTTCGACGGGCCGCATCCGGTCGTGAGCGGGCAATCGCTAGCCGGTCCTCCGATCTTCGCGCCGGACGGCACCATCTGGACCGCGCACACGACCGCTTCCGCCGTCGGGATCGCGCGCAGCTCGGACGGCCGCTCGTGGACCAACCGCAGGGTCTCCCCGTACACGTCCTCTCTCACCGACGGATCGCTGCAGTCGACGTTCCTGTTCCCGGTGGTCGCGATCGATGACGTAGGGAACGCCTACGTCGTGTGGTCCTCCGTCGTCCCGCACGGGCCGCCCGGCGGCGGTGAGGTAGCCGCGGTCTGGGTCTCGGCCAGCACCGACGACGGATACACGTGGAGTCCCGCGCAGATGATCTCCGACGGCGTACACAGCGCGATCCTGCCGTGGATCGTCGCCGGTGCCGACGGCCGCGTGGCGGTCTCCTGGTACCAGGCGAGCGACGGGATCCCGTCCAACTTCGGGACGGCGCTCACGACGTGGGACGTCATGTTCGCCCAGACCCTCGACGCGACCGCCGAGACGCCGTCGTGGACGACCGCTGTGGTCGCGCCGCTGGTCCACACCGGCGCGGTCTGTACGCAGGGCACCGGCTGCGGCGTCGGCGCCGGGAACATCCCGCGGCCGCTGGATCGTCGGGCGCTGGACTTCTTCGAGATGACCATCGACGCGCAGGGCCATGCGCTGATCGCCTACAACCGGGACCGCGAGCGCAACCCCGCCGTGCCCGGCTCGATCACCTCGGGGGCTCCCGAGCTCATGGTCGCGCGCCAGACATCCGGACCGACCCTTCGCTGAAAACCCGCGGTAGAATCCTGCCGAATCCGGCCAAGGGGGAAGACATGGGGCGCAACGGACAGGTAGAGATCCTCAAGCACGTCTCGCTGTTCGCCGCGTGCAGCGACAAGGAGCTGCGTCAGATCGCAAGCATCTGCACGCCGGTTTCTGTCCGCGAGGGCACGATCCTCGCGAAGGAGGGCTCGCCCGGTCGCGAGTTCTACGCGATCGGAGACGGCAGCGCCAAGGTGTCCTTGCGCGGAAAAACGCTTGCGATGCTTGGGCCGGGAGAGTTCTTCGGGGAGATGTCGCTGCTCGACTCCGAACCGCGCAGTGCGACGGTGAAGGCCGAGACGGACATGGAGGTCTACGTCCTGGAGCCCCGGGAGTTCTCGACCCTGATCGACCAGCACCCTGCGGTTGCCAAGAAGATCCTCAAAGCGATGGCTAAGCGACTCCGCGAGCTCGAAAAAGCCCCCTGGCGCTGATCGCCTCGGTCCGCGCCGAGGATCCGGACCAAACTCACCAGCCTCCCGGTCTCTTAGCGAGATCTTCGCCTAAGTGCTGGCGAAGATCCGCTCTCCGTGTCACACTTGCCGCACGCGAGAGAGGAGGTGATCCGGTTTTGCATAGACCCAACTGGACACGCGAGGTGTCTGCAACGTAGGGACATCGTTCGGGGTGTTCGAGAGGATCACCTCTCACGCCGGCATCATCGGTAACCCGAGCGGTTCCCGGCGGAATCCCAAGCAGGACACCGAGCCGAACAGGGACGGACCGGTCCATCTGTCCGCGCCGATAGAGGCGCGAACCTGCCGGCCTAAGCAGAAGGAGGGGCTCGAAAGAGCCCCTCCTTCACGTTGCG
>JBKJXT010000203.1:0-4181 GCA_046716205.1 Actinomycetota bacterium | reverse complement strand
GCTCCACCGACACCGGCTCCACCGACGAGACCGACTCGGTTGTTGACGACACCAGCACGGATGCCGATGGGTCCACCGATGTCGGTGCGGGTGGTTCAACGACGGGCGGCAACACGGGCGCGCCCGACGACTCGGCGCTAGAGGTCGACGGCGGTCAGGAGATCGGGAACTCGATCGCGGCGTCAGGGAGCGGATCCAAGGTTTCTCCCAAGATCCTGGCGCAGACGGGTGTCTCGACGGTCGCTCTGATGCGCATCGCCCTCGAGCTCATGCTGGTCGGCGCGATCCTGTGGATGGCGTCGAAGCCGAAGATCGAACCGGTCGATGAACCCAGACGGATCAGACTGCAGTAAGGAAGGCGATCCCCTCGGATGCGGCCCTGGGGCCGCCTCCGCGTTTCCCGGGGCTAGACCGACGGCGCGACTTTCTGCGGCGCGTCGTGTTGCTGTTTCGACTCGACGACTTTCTCAACGACCTTCTTCACGAGCCAGCCAACGACCGGCAGCAGGATCATCGTCAGTATCTTCTTCATCATCGTGACCTCCCATCCGTTTGTTTACCCAGGTTTCCTCCGGAACAAGCGAGGCGCGGCGAGGCAGGAACCGGGGGCCACGGACGCGTAGACAGGGAGGTCGACCCCATCCTCGGCAGTGCTATGCGTGCTGGAAATCACTTTCCGACACTGAGAGTGGAGGAGCGACGCTGATTCCGCGGTCCAGGAGGTCCCATTGTCTGCGCGTTCAAGTCTTCGTGTCGCTCTCGCCATTTCGCTGATGGCGATGCTCGCCCTCGCGCCCGATCTTGGACGTGCTTCGCTTCCGACATTCGGGGTGCCGGTCAGAGCGGGGCTCACGGGCTCAGAGCCCGGGATCGACATCGCTGCCGACGGCACGATCTTCGTCAACGCCCCATCGGGCCTCGGGCTGCAGAGCGCACTTGCGCGGTCGACAGATGGAGGCGCCAAGTACACGCGCCTCTCGTTCCCGAACCCGTATAACCGCTTCCCGGGAGGCGGCGACTCCGACGTTACCCTCGGGGCAGGCGGCCGTGTCTACTTCCTCGATCTGTGGGCCGGATCCAACAGCATCATCGCCTCCGACGATAACGGCACCACCTGGACGCGCGGAACCCCTTTCACGACGCTGCCGCTCACCGACCGACAGTGGATCGAAGTAGGGGCGCGCAGCCCCGCGGGCACCGATACGGTCTATGTCGCATACCAGATCATCCAACAGCCCAGCTCGCTCGTCCTGTCGCGGTCTCGCGACGGCGGCATGCTGTGGGATCATCACACGCTTCCGTCCGGCACCGTGGATTCGCTCCCCGGCCAGATCGTTGCCGACGGCGACTTCATCGCGGTCAGCTACATCCCGCAGGGGACCGGTACGCTTCGGGTCGCGCTTTCGAAGGATGCCGGCGAGACGTGGACGCAGTCGGTCGTTGAAGATTCCGGCGACGTTGCCCAGCAGATATTCTCCGGCGCCGGTCTCGCCCTCGACGGTGCGCATCTCTACGCGAGCTACGTCAACCGCAGAACGAACACGATCAGCGTGGTGCACTCGAAGGATCGCGGTGTGACGTGGGACGACGCGAAGACGGTGTCTTCGCCCGCACTGACCGCCACGTTCCCGTGGGTGGCTGCTCGCGGTGGAAAGGCTGCCGTCGCGTGGTACTCGGCCGACCGATCGGGCGCGCCCAGTGCGATGCCGGCGGAGGCGGAGTGGTCGGTCTTGTACACCGAGACGCTCGACTTCGCGGATACCTTCACGCCGCCCGTCACCGCCGCTCCCCGCGTCAAGCTCGGTCCGATCTGTACCAGCGGCCTCTCGTGCACCGCCAACCGCGAGTTGGGCGATTTCCTCCAGCTCGCGATCAACGCCGGCCAGCGTTCGCTCATCTCGTTCGTCAAGGCAACCGGCCCTGGGGTCCACGTCGTTCGGCAGACGTAAGTAAGCCAGCGTGATCACACGCGCAGCGTGACGTTTCGCCCCAGGAGCAAACGAGGGCATGGATCAACGTGTCCGCCGACGAGCACTCACTGGCCTTCGCCGTGGCCGACGACGGGGTGGGCTTCGACCCCGCGACCGCGAAGAAAGGCTCGGGGCTTACCAACATGTCGGACCGGCTCGAGGCGCTCGGCGGCACGTTCACGGTCTCGTCCCGGCCGGGAGCCGGCACGACCGTCACCGGCCGGATCCCTGCCTCGCCACTGACATAGGGGCCGATCCGCCCTGTTGCCGCGGCCCCCGCCCGTCTAGGCTGCTCGGAAGTGAACCGCCCGCCGGTCCCGGCGCGACAAGGTGATCAGGTATGGAGCTCGTGAGCGATGCTGCTCTCCTTGCCGCCGTTGGAGATGGCGACCGAGGAGCGCTTCGCGACCTCTACGAGCGCCACGCGCCGTGGCTCCAGATGCGGTTGTCCCGGCGCTGCGCGGACCCCGGGATGGTGGATGAGGTGCTGCAGGACACGTTCGTTGCAGTATGGCGCAAGCCTCGCGCCTACAAGGGCGAGGGTGAGGTCGGGGCGTGGTTGTGGGGGATAGCCGTGCGCCGGCTGATCGATCAACTGCGGCGGGCCGGCGTTCGCGAGCGCCTCACGCCCAGACGGCGGGTGTCGCTGGAAGACCTGAAGCCGGCGCGGCTGCACGGTGCGACCCCGTCGGCCGAGGAGCTCGTCCTGCTGGGTGTTGAGCACGGCGACCTCGCCGGCGCGGTCAACAAACTGTCGCCCGAGTTGCGGGCGGTCCTGCAGGCCACGGTGTTGGACGGGCTGACGACGCAGGAGGCCGGGCGTCTGCTGGGGATACCGGCGGGAACGGTGAAGACCAGGATGATGCGCGCGCGCATCCAGCTTCGGGAGGAACTCACATGACGCCGTGGCATGCCGACGAAGCGCTCCTGATGGCGTACTCCTCGGGCGAGCTCGACGACGCCCGCGCATTCTCCGTCGAATCACATCTGCTCGCCTGTCCCGCCTGCCAAGGGATCTGCGCGCGAACGAGCACGCACCCTCGGCTCGATGCGATCTGGTCCGAGATCGTCGATCACATCGATGCACCGTCGCCGAAACCCCTTGAGCGACTGTTGCGCGTGTTCGGGGTGCGCGAGCACATCGCGCGCCTGGTCTCGGCGACGCCGTCCCTGCAGCTGTCGTGGATCCTGGCCATCATCGCCACGACCTTTTTCGCGGTGCTCGCCGCTCACGCCGGCCGAGCCGGCGAAGTCTCGCCGTTGTTGTTCCTGCTCATCGCGCCGCTGACGCCGCTCGCCGGCATCACCGCCGCCTATGGGCCGGGGGTGGACCCAACCTATGAGATCGGTCTGGCTGCACCGATGCGCAGCTTCGAGCTCCTGTTCTTGCGAGCGGCGGCGGTCCTGACGACCTCTATGCTGATCGCCGGTGCGGGCGCGCTCGCGTTGCCGGTCCTCGATTGGAGGGCGGCGGCCTGGCTGATACCGGCGCTCGCGCTCACAGCGACCGGGCTCGCGTTCTCTACTGTCTTCAATCCGCTGCGCGCGTCCGCAGCGGTCGCCACGGTCTGGGTGATCGGGGTGCTGGCCGTCGAGAAGGCGAGCACGGCGGACCTGGCGGCATTCCGCGGAACCGCACAGTCGGTGTTCGCTGTCGTGACCATCGCATCGCTGGTCGTCATCGGCATCCGTCGCAACCGCTTCGAGGTCGCGAATATGGAATGAACCGAGAACAGCCGTTGATGCGACAACAGCTTCGAACCTTACCGGAGGACACATGGTGCAGCCGACGATCGAGATCATCGGAGTAGAGAAGCGGTTCGGACGAACGCATGCGCTGCGGGGCATGACCTTCGATACCGGGACCGGCATCACCGGATTGCTTGGTCCGAACGGCGCAGGCAAGACGACGCTGCTGCGCATGCTCGCGACGGTGCTGGCGCCGGACGCCGGGTCGATCCGCATCGCCGGTCTCGACCCGCAGCGCGCCGGCGAACGCCTCTTGATCCGACGCCGTCTGGGCTACATGCCACAGGAGCCCGGCTTCCACCGCGGCTTCAGCACCTTCGAGTTCGTCGACTACGTGGCCATCCTCAAAGAGATGACCGATCGGCGCGCCCGCCACGATGAGGTGCGGCGCGTGCTCACCACCGTCGGTCTTAGCGATGTGATCCGCAAGAAGATCAAGGCGCTCTCCGGCGGCATGCGTCG
>JBKJXT010000202.1:0-9541 GCA_046716205.1 Actinomycetota bacterium | reverse complement strand
CCGCCGGTAGGGTGACCGACTAAATGCGCATCCTGCTTTTCACCGGCAAAGGCGGCGTGGGCAAGACAACGGTCGCCGCCGCGACCGCGCTGCGCGCCGCACGGGGCGGGCTGCGGACCCTGGTGATGTCGACCGATCCCGCGCATTCCCTCGCCGACGCCTTCGACGAGGAGCTCGCCGGCGAGCCGCGAGAGCTCGAGAAGTGCTTGTTCGGCCAGCAGGTGGATGCGCAGGCGCGCCTGGAAGAAGGCTGGCGCGAGATCCAGGAGTACGTGCTCTCGCTGATGGATTGGGGCGGCGTCGACGCGGTGGCAGCCGAAGAGCTGTCGATCATCCCCGGCCTCGACGAGATCTTCAGCCTCACCGACGTCAAGCGAGCCGCCGAGGGCGGCAACTACGACCTCGTCGTGGTCGACTGCGCGCCGACCGCCGAAACGCTGCGCCTGTTGTCGCTGCCCGAAGCGATGAACTGGTACATCGAGCGCATCTTCCCGGTCGAGCGCCGCGTGATGAAGGCGGTGCGGCCGCTTTTGACGCGTGTGACGTCGATGCCGATCGCCGACGACAAGATCTTCGCCGCGATCGAGCGGCTGCACGGCACGCTTGAGAGCGTTCGCAAGCTGCTGTCGGACAAGACGCAGTCCTCGGTGCGCCTGGTGGTGAACGCCGAGAAGATGGTGATCGCCGAGGCGCGTCGCACCTACACCTACCTGAACCTGTTCGGGTACGCCGTCGACGCCATCATCTGCAACCGGCTGATCCCCGCGAGTGTGACCGACCCCTACTTCCAGCGCTGGAAGCGGATCCAGGCCGAGCATCTCAACACGATCCGTGAATCCTTCGACCCGGTGCCGATCCTCACGGTGCCGCTGTACGAGCAAGAGATGGTCGGGCTCGAGCTGCTCAACCGGCTGGGTGGCGACCTCTACGCCGGCGCCGATCCTGCCTCGGTCCTGCATGACGACGAACCGATGCAGATCCGCAAGCGCGCCGGGGGATACACGATGTCGTTACGGCTCCCGTTCGCGGAGCGAGGGGAGCTCGATCTGATGCGCAAGGGAGATGATCTCTACGTGAAGGTTGGACCGTACAAACGGGCCTTCGTGCTTCCCAGCGCGATCTCGCGCCTGGACATCGAGAACGCCGCGTTCGAAGGTGACCGCTTGGTGATCACCTTCGCTCGGGCGCAAGTACGGGCCACCAAAGGCGGCGCGTGATGGCTGCGAAGAAGCGCGCGAAGGCGCGTCCCGCTGCAGCGGCGACCAAGAAGAAGGCTGCGCCGGTGCGTGGGAGCGCAGCACGCAAGACCCCGGTGCGCAAGACCGCGGCGGGCAAGAGCGCGGCGCGCATCCCGATCGGCGGCGGGAAGAAGAAGCCAGCGGCCAAGGCTGCAGCGAAGAAGGCCGCTGCGACGCGCAAGCCAGCGGCGCGCAGGCAGCCCGCGCGTGCCGCAGCACCGGTGTTCGAGCAGCCCTTCGACGACATGCCTCCGTTCAGCGAGATGCCTCCGTTCAACGAGGCGCCGCCGCCCGGCGCGCGCGATCGAGAGTCGCCTCCGGTGTCCTCCTTCCAGCCCGGGTTCGCGCCTGAATGCATGGCCTGCCCGATCGGGCTCGTCTTCTACGCGTTGAAGAACACCAAGCCCGAAGTGATGGAGCACCTCATGAAGGCCGGTTTCGAGATGTTCCAGGCGGTGCGCTCGCTGATGGACCAGTACGACGAGCGGTGGGATCAGGCGAAGAAGTTGCAGCGGATCCCGATCTCGTAGTGGCTCTGACGATCGGCATCGACGTCGGCGGCACCAAGATCGCCGGCGGTGTGGTGGACGAACACGGCGCGGTGATCGCGCGCCGGCGCATCGAAACCGAAGCCGAACACGAGACGTCGGTCGTCGCGGGTATCGCCAAGGTCGCCCAAGAGCTGCGCGCGACCGCGCCGGCCGCGACCGCGATCGGTGTCGGCGCCGCCGGGCTCGTGGACGTCACCAAGGGCATCGTGCTGTACGCGCCGAACATCAATTGGGACGACGTGTACCTGCGCGTGCAGGTGGAGGATCGCGCCGGCCTTCCGACCATCGTCGACAACGACGCGAACGTCGGGGCGTACGGCGAAGCACTGCACGGCGCGGGCGCCGGACGCGGCGACCAGGTGATGGTGACGGTGGGAACGGGGATCGGCGGCGGCATCATCGTGAACGGCATGATCTACCGGGGCGCTCGCGGCATCGGCGCGGAAACGGGTCACATGATCATCGCCGGTGACTCCGGCGCGCTGTGCGCATGCGGCAACCTCGGCTGCTTCGAAGCGATGGCGTCCGGGAACTCGATCGGACGTCGCGCCCGCGAACGCGATGGGATCACCGAGCTCGTCCTGCAGCTTGCCGGCGGCGATCCCGCCGCGGTCACCGGTGCCGTGGTCACGCGCGCTGCGCAGGCAGGTGACGAGTGGTCGCGCTCCATCCTGGCCGAGACTGGACATTGGCTCGGCATCGGGCTCGCGTCGCTGGTGAACCTCCTCGATCCAGACATCATCATCGTCGCCGGCGGCGCGGCGGTCGGCGCGGGGGGGCTGTTGCTGGAGCCGGCCCGCGCCACCCTCTCGGGCCTGATCGTCGGCCGGAGCCACCGCACCGCCCCGCCGGTTGTGCTCGCGACCCTGGGGGACGACGCCGGCGTGGTCGGCGCAGCAGCCCTCGCACGCACGCTCGTCTAGGCGAAGCGCCCGGTTCGCGAGCCTTGCGCCGCCCCCAGCGCGTGGCCTCTTGCCCTCGATGATGGTCTGCCGGGTACCATGGCCGCGATGACCGACTCTTTGCGTCGCCGCCGCGTTGTGATCATGGGTGCTGCCGGGCGAGACTTCCACAACTTCAACTGCGTCTTCCGCGATGACCCGGACGTCGAGGTGGTCGCGTTCACCGCCACGCAGATCCCCTACATCGACGACCGCACCTACCCGCGCTCGCTCGCGGGTCCGCTGTATCCCAAAGGCATCTCTATCGTCGGCGAGGAGGATCTCGCCGATCTGGTGTGGGGCGAGAAGATCGACGAAGTCGTGTTCGCCTACTCCGACGTCTCGCACGAGAACGTGATGCATGCCGCATCGACGGCGATCGCGGCAGGCGCGGACTTCCGCTTGCTCGGACCAAGCCTCACGATGCTGCCGTCGTCCAAGCCGGTCGTCGCCGTCTGCGCGGCGCGCACCGGGGCCGGCAAGTCCCAGACCACACGGCGCGTCGTGAAGATCCTCAAGGATCAGGACATGAAGGTGGTCGTGGTTCGTCACCCGATGCCCTACGGCGATCTCGACAAGCAGCGCGCGCAACGGTTCGCGTCGTACGACGACCTCGGTGACGCGCGCGTCACGATCGAAGAGCGGGAAGAGTTCGAGCCGCACATCGCCAACGGCACGGTGGTGTATTGCGGCGTCGACTACGAAGAGATCCTCGAGCGCGCCGAGGAGGAGGCCGACGTCATCCTGTGGGACGGGGGGAATAACGATCTTCCCTTCTACCGCCCGGACGTGCACATCACCGTCGTGGATCCGTTGCGTCCCGGACACGAGGCGCGCTACCACCCCGGAGAGGCCAACGTCCGGATGGCTCACGCGATCGTGATCAACAAGTGTGACAGCGCCACACCCGAGCAGATCGCTGCGGTCGAGGGATCCATCGCGTACCTGAACCCGTCGGCGACGGTCGTGCATGCAAACTCACCGATCACGACCAGCGGCGAGGCGACGATCGACGGCAAGAGGGTGCTCGTGGTCGAGGACGGACCGACGCTGACGCACGGGGAGATGTTGTTCGGTGCGGGCGTGGTCGCGGCGCGGCGCGGCGGTGCGAGCGAGATCATCGACCCGCGCCCCTATGCCGTCGGCACGATCGCGGAGACATTCGCGAAGTACCCCGACGTCGGCGCGCTGCTCCCCGCGATGGGGTATTCCGACCAACAGATCGCCGATCTTGCCGCGACGATCAACGCGACGCCGGCCGAGGTCGTCATCATCGCGACGCCGGTCGACTTGCGGCGCCTCGCGAACATCGAGAAGCCGGCGATACACGTGACCTACGAACTCGAGGAGATCGGCGGCTCTTCACTCGCCGACGTGCTCTCACCGATCTACGCCTGAGGGATGCGCGTCGTCGTCGCACTCGGCGGCAACGCGATCCTGCGACGCGGCGACCGCGGAACGATCACCGAGCAACGGGCAACGGTACGGGAAGCATGCGACGGCCTTGCGTCGCTGATCGTTTCCGGACACGAGCTGATCGTGACGCACGGGAACGGGCCGCAGGTCGGCCGCCTGATGCTGCAAGACGAGGCGCTGCCGGATCGCCTGCCGCGGTTCCCCCTCGACGTCCACGTGGCCGAGACGCAGGGCCAGATCGGCTACCTGATCCAGCAGGAGCTCGCGGCGGCACTCTCGCGCGCCGGCGTCGCACGGACGGTTGCAGCCGTGGTGACCCAAGTCATCGTCGATCCAGCCGATCGCGGTTTCATCCATCCCACGAAACCCGTCGGGCCGTTCCTATCTGCGAAGGGCGCGGCGGAGTTCCGTGCGCGTGGCATCGACGTCGCGGAGGTCTCCGGCGGCGGGTGGCGGCGCGTCGTCGCATCGCCGAAGCCGCTGGAGCTCGTCGAAGCCGATGCACTTCTGGCATTGCTGGATGCCGGGATCGTGCCGATCGCCGCTGGTGGAGGCGGTGTGGCGGTCGTCCGCGAGGGGAGCGCCGTGCGCGGAGTTGCAGCGGTGATCGACAAGGACCTGACCGCCGCGGTGCTGACGGCGGCGGTCAGCGCGGACGCGCTGCTGATCCTCACCGATACCGATCGCGTCGTGCGCGGCTTCGGCACTGAGCACGCGCAACCAGTCGCGCAGCTCTCGGTGGCCGATGCGCGGGCGGGGATCGCGTCGGGGGAGTTCCCGGCCGGTTCGATGGGGGAGAAGGTGCAAGCCGCCCTCGACGTCGTCGAGCGCGGCGGCCGTGCGATCATCGCGTCGTTGCCCTCGGCGGCGGCTGCGCTGTCGGGCGAGGCCGGAACCGAGATCGTCGCTGCGACCTAGCGGTCGGGTTGCTCGGGTCTTACTGCGCGCCCAGTGCGTCGGCGAGCGAGCGGATGAACAGGCCCACGTCGGTCACCATGCCGACCGACTGCGTCGACCCCCGGTCGATCAGCTTGGTCACCGCAGCCGGGTTGATGTCCACGCACACGATCGGAACCGTCCCGGGCAGGATGTTGCCCGTCGCGATCGAGTGCAGCATCGTCGACACCATGATCGCCAAGCCGATCCCCGGCACGCGGGCGCGCATCTGGCGTTGCGTCTCGATGACGTCGGTGATCACCTCGGGCATCGGACCGTCGTCGCGCACGCTGCCGCCCAGCACGTAGTCCACGTCGTGCTTCACCAGGTGGTACATGATCCCGCTGTCGATCAGCCCGCTCTCGACCGCGGCTCTGAATGACCCCGCGCGCCGCACCTTGTTGATCGCGCGGATGTGATGCTCGTGCCCGTGCTCGGTGGCGACGCCCTCCGACAGCGAGACACCCAACGACGTTCCGTAGATCGCGCCTTCGCAGTCATGCGTCGCCAGCGCGTTGCCCGCGAAGACAACGTTGACCCACCCGGACCGCACCAGCGCGCAGAACGACTCCGCGCTGCCGGTATGCACGACGGCGGGCCCAAGCACCCACAGCAGCTTCTCGCCGCGCTCCCGCACCTCGCGCGCCAACCGCGCGATGCGCTCGATCATCAACCCTTGCGGCTTCTCCGAAGAGACCTCGCTGGACATGAAGGTGAAGACCTGCGTATCGCCGGTGCGCGGTTTCTCGATCGGGAAGATCTTGATCCCTTCATGCCCGCACACGATCTGTTCGCCGGCTACCACGTCGGACATGGCGATCGTGCTGACGATGCCGTCTCGTACGACGATGCCGCAATCCATCTCCGGGTTCTCGACCCAGTGCCAGACATCGTCGCGGCGCACCTGCGTGGGCAGGTTGGTCGTCGAGTAGAAGTCCTCGGGGAACGCGCCGTCGCGATCTGCAGCAACCAGGCGCGCGTCGACGGTATCCGGCGGCGCCGCGCCGAGCTTCGCCAGCTCGGCCAGCAAGCGGTCCAACACATCGCGCTGCGCAGAGATGCGCAGGCGCGCGTAAGAGGAGTCTTCGTGGCGCGTGCCGATCTTGAACTCCGCGATGGTGTACTCCGCGCCGGCCGCGACGATCTCGTCGAGCACCTTCGGCAAGATCAGCGAGTCGATGATGTGCCCGCTGAGCTCGACGACCTCACTCTCCATCGGTCTCGGGCTCGTCGGGCTCGTTGTCCAGCGCCTCCATCGCCTGCTGGATGCTCGCCAGGTGGGCCGGCAGCTCTTCAGCCAGGATGCGCCTTGCTTCGTCGACGCGGCCTGCATTGACGAAGATGACACCTCGGTCGGTGAACGCCATCGGATACGCAGAATGATCGTTCTCGGTCGAGTCGTGCTTGGGCACGGCGTAGATGTCGTGGTCTCGCAGGATCTCGAGCACGAGCTCTTCCTCGAAGTCTTCGTAGGTCCCGAGGTAGGTCGTGATCACGTCACTCACGCGGAATGCTCCTTGATGAAGCGGTTCGTGCGCTCGACGATGATGTCTTTGTCGTAGTCAAGCGTCGCAACGTGGTAGGAGCGATCGAGCCAGACGAGCTCCTTGTCCTTGGACGAGATGTGCTCGAGCGCATAGGGCGAGTTGCCCGTGTGCACAACGTGGTCCTGGCGAGACGCGAGCAGCAGCACCGGACACGTGATCTGCTCGAGGCGGGACTTGACGATCGCTTGGTAGACCAGAACCGACGCGGCGGCCTTGGTCGGTATCTGTCGGTAGGCGAGTTCGGACATCGCAGGGTCAGCGATGTCCGACGCGATCCCTTTCAACTTGAGCGGGAAGCGACCGAGCACCGGGGCGAGATGCCGGCGAGGATCGCGGTTGTACAGCGACGCGTTGACGGTGACCACACCCGACAGGAACTCGCTGAAGCGCGACGCGAGATCCAGCGTGATAGTGCCGCCCATCGACAGCCCGCAGACGAAGATCCGGTCGCAGCGTTCACGCAACCCTTCGAGCGCCATCTCTGCCTCGCCGACCCAGTCGGCAGCGGTCGAGCGCTGCAAGTCATCGACCGTCGTTCCGTGTCCGGGCAGCCGTGGCAGCAGGACCGTGCGCCCTTCTCGGGCGACGCTCTCGGCCCAGTGGCGCATCGATTGGGGGGTGCCGGTGAAGCCGTGAACGAACAACACGCCGGTGGTGTCGCCTTCAGATCCCCACGGTTCGGCACCCTTCATCACGTGGACCGTCGACATGCCTGCCTCCCGTTTACGCAGTGTTCATGCGGCCGACACCTGACTGTGACCTGCGTCTCGTACGCTAGCACCGAGGTTGCGTTGGTCGCGACGAGAGTGTGAAATCCCCCACATGTTTGTCGCATCTGGGGGCCGCAGGGTACCCTAGCGTGTGGTCTTCCCCTGACGGTGGGAGCCGCCCGAACCGATCGAGAGCCCGGGGGCGCGGTGTTCTACTGGTTGATGAAGCACGTTTTCATAGGCCCGCTGTTCCGGGTGCTGTTCCGGCCCTGGGCAGAGGGTCTTGAGAACGTGCCCGCATCCGGCCCCATCATCCTGTGCCCAAACCACCTCTCGTTCATCGACTCTCTGCTGATGCCGTTGATGATCAAGCGGCGCGTCGTGTTCCTGGGCAAGAGCGATTACTTCGACAAGTGGTACCTCAGCTGGTTCTTCGCCGGTGCCGGCGTGATCCCCGTCGGTCGGGAGGGTGGCAGCGCCGGTGAGGCATCCCTGAAGGCGGGCGTCGAGCAGCTCGACAAGGGCCTCGCCGTCGGCATCTATCCGGAAGGCACGCGCTCGCCGGACGGTCGTCTGTACCGCGGCAAGACCGGCCCGGCGCGCATGGCGCTGCGGGCACGCTGCCCGATCATCCCGGTCGCGGTGTTCGGGACCGAGGAGGCGTTGCCCAGCGGCAAGTACTTCCCACGGCTCCGCCGCGTCGGCGTGCGGTACGGCAAGCCGCTGGACTTCAGCCGCTACTACGGCAAGGACGACGACCGGTTCGTGCTCCGCAGCATCACCGACGAGTTGATGTACGAGCTGATGCTGCTGACCGGGCAGGAGTACGTTGACGAGTACGCGTCGAAGTTCAAGAAGAACGCGCCGGCGCAAACTGCCACGCGCGCCGCGAGCTAGGCGCGCGCCCAACCTCGGGAGCGCTCCACCGCGCGCCCCCAATCTTCGTAGAGCGCATCGGCGCTTGCGCGATCCTGTTGCGGCGCGAACTCCGCGTCCAGGCGCCATGTGGCCGCGATCTCGTCGGTCGATGACCACACGCCCTCGGCCAGCCCCGCGAGGAACGCCGCGCCCAACGCCGTGGTTTCCTGCACCGCCGGCCGCCGCACGACCACGCCGAGCTGATCGGCCTGGAAGCGGCATAACAGGTTGTTCACCGATGCGCCGCCATCGACGCGCAGCTCCTGCAGACTGATCCCGGCTTCGCGCGCCATCGCCTCGATCACGTCGCGGGTCTGGTAGGCCATCGCCTCGATCGCGGCGCGCGCCAGATGCGCGCGCGTCGTACCGCGGGTGATGCCGACGATCGCGCCGCGTGCGTAGGGATCCCAGTACGGGGACCCGAGCCCGGTCATCGCCGGGACGAAGTACACGCCGCCGGTGTCCGGGACGGAGTCGGCGAGCGGCTCGACCTCGGGCGAGAGCGCGATGATCCCGAGCCCGTCGCGCAACCACTGCACCGCAGCACCGGTGATGAAGATCGAGCCTTCCATCGCGTAGGCGAGCGCGCCGTCGCGTCCGCACGCCAGGGTGACGAGCAGACCTTCTGCGGGAGGCGGCGCCACCTCGCCGGTGTTCATCAACACGAAGCTGCCGGTGCCGTAGGTGTTCTTGGTCATCCCCGGCTCGAAGCACGCCTGACCGAACAAGGCTGCTTGCTGGTCGCCGGCCACGCCCGAGATCGGGATCCGCGCGCCGTAGAGATCTGCCTCTCCGAAGCGCCCGCTCGAGGGGAGTACCTCCGGCAGTAGGCGCATCGGGATGTCGTCGAAGAGCTTGAGGAGCTCGAGGTCCCAGTCGCGAGCGTAGATGTCGTACAGGAGCGTGCGGCTGGCGTTGGAGTAGTCGGTTGCGTGAACGGCGCCGTTGGTGAGCTTCGCGATGAGCCAGGTATCGATCGTCCCGAATGCGAGGCGGCCCTCCATCGCCGCACCGGTCGCGTCGGTGTGCGCCAGCAGCCATTCGATCTTCGTCGCGCTGAAGTAGGCGTCGAGGACGAGGCCGGTCTTGGCGCGCACGGTGGGCTCGTGCTCGCGCAGCTCGTCACACCGGCCGGCCGTGCGCCGGTCCTGCCACACGATCGCGTTGGCGATCGGCTTGAGGGTCTCGCGGTCCCACAAGACCGTGGTTTCGCGCTGGTTCGTGATGCCGATCGCGGTGATGTCGCGCGCCTGCGCGCCGGCCGCGTCCAGCGCAGCGCGCACC
>JBKJXT010000201.1:0-16870 GCA_046716205.1 Actinomycetota bacterium | reverse complement strand
CCTGGGTCGCAAGGATCTTCCGTCCTGGCCGACCCCCACGCCGACCCCCACTGGGACCATCGACGTCGAACATAACGAAGAGCCTTCCCCCGCGGTAGAGCTGCCTTCAGGGGCGACCCTCGCCTTGTCGTTCGCGTCGGGGGTCCTGACCGCCGAACTCATGGGACGCCTCCGGCGCAGGCGGCGATACCGTCCCCTTCAGGATCCGCCCGAGGTCGGCACGCCAGAGCCGGGCTCCTCGTTCACCAACGATCTTCGACGCGCCGGAGCCGCGACGGAATCGGCCAGACTCCGCGAGGCGCTCAACGCGGTCACCGAACGGTGCCAGGCAAGCGGTGCCGGCCCGCCCGTCATCCTGGCCGTGGTCGAGCATGAGGACAGGGTCGAGATCCTGCTAGCCGACACCGGTACCATGCCGGCCGGCGGCGGTGGAACGGTGTCGCCGATGGTCAAGTTCCGCCGCCACATAGTCGCTCTTATCGCCGAGGTTCGGAGCCCGTTCCGAGGCAGAGTCGACGGCGATGCGGCGCCCGAGGAGACGGGCCTGCTGGTTCCGGTCGGGTACGCACGAGACGGCAGCGTGACTCACGTGGCGCTCCTTGGAACGCGCGGGCTCTCGGTCGAAGGCGATGCGTCGGAGACGATCCGGCAGATCGTGCTCACGCTGGCTGCCCCGACCGATCCCGAAGACCTCCAGATCATCCTGCTGGGCACCGAGGACCCCGCCCTGGAGACCCTGCCCCACGTGATCGCCGCGTGCAACTGGTCGGAAGCCGGGCCCGCCCTCGCGCGCGTCCAAGCCGAGTTCCTTCGCCGGGCGCGACTGCTCTTCGAGGCGGGCGCCGATGACGCCCGGTCCTACGCCGAAGAGGCGCGTGAGGAAGCGTTTCCCTCGCTCCTCATCGTGGCCGGCCCGCCTCCGGCCGCTCTCTCGGGCGCGGTCGATGCACTTGGCCGCGAGGCACCGGGTGTCGGCGGCGCGCTCGTCGCGAAGGGGTGGCGGTTCTCCGGGGCGACGACGCACCTGCGCGTGAATGATCACACCGCCATCGAGACCGGCCTCCCGGTCGCACGCACGCTGCGGGGGTTCTCGCTTCCCGAGGCCGCTGTTCAGCAGGCGATCGCCACGATCATCGAAGCATGGAGCGAGCCTGAGGTGATCCGGATCCCCGACGGACCGGATCGCGACGCGGAATCGCCGGCGGATGCCATGCTGGATGACCCTGCACCCCTGCCGCCGACCCGAGTGCACGTCGAGACGGGCGCCGCAGGATCCGATCCGACGCTGCCAGGCTCCCGGCTCGAACTGCTGCGCCCTTTGCCTCCTACCGATCTCGCCGCCGTCCACTGTCTGGGATCGTTCCGCGTTGAGCGCGGCGGCCGCCTGGTACAGAAGGGATGGCGCGCGCGGGCGCGCGAGATGCTCGCGTACCTCATCGCCTATCCCGACGGTGTCCCGAAGGAGCGGTTGATTGATCTCCTCTGGCCCGATGAGGAGGATCTCGCGCGCGCGAGCCGCGAGTTCGACCGCGCCGTGCATTTCATCCGTCGCGACGCGCGCGGACCCGACGACACGCGGCGCTACGTCGACAAGACGATCGACTCATGGCGGCTGGTAGCCGAGCAGTGGTGGATCGACGCGTGGGAGATGCTGCGCCTTGTCGAAGAGGCTCAGCGCGAGAGCGATCCGCCCATCAAGGCCGAGCTCTTGACGACGGCGATCGCTCATTACCACGGCGAGTTCTGCGACGACTGCTACTTCGCATGGACCGACGAGGTGCGAGAGCGCTATCGCGAGGCCTTCCTGCACGCTTGCGCGCTGCTTGCCGAGCTGCTGGTCGACGCAGGAGACCTCCGCAAGGCTCTTGACGTTCTGGACCTCGCCCTCACCCACGATCCGTTGTGCGAGGAGCTCGCCCGCCTGGCGATCCGGGTTGAAGCTTCCGCCGGGCGGCGGCGTGCCGCCGAAGCCCGTTACGAGCGGTTGAAGGAAACGCTGCGCAAGGAGCTTGGAGTTGATCCGGATCCAGAGACCCAAGCCATCATGCGCCAGATGCAGCGCGAGCCCTCGCGCGCAGCATCGGTGGCGCGCTAACTGCGTTCACACGGTACGGAACGAGCGGCTCGCGACATTCGTGACCCTCGTCGGGCCACAAACCGAACTCGCGGAACAGGCCTTCCAGATCGGCGGCGACCGCATGGAGATCTACTCTTGGCTCGGCGGCCAACTCGCGAACCTCGGACTTGGCGAGCTCAGCCAGGTCCAAGTCGTCGAACAGCGCCTTGATGCCCAGCGAAGGATGGGCCTGCGCGGCCTCCAGCGCCGCGACCATCGCGGCGAAGCTCTCCGCGAGCGGATAGTCCCCTCGAGCCACGGCTTCGGCGAACCATCGCTGAAAGCGCGAAGACAGATTGGGCCAACGCATCCATTCCCCCGGGATCGGGTCTGGACCCCAAGCTAGCAACAACGCCGGACAACTCGACGGCAGGGATTCGATCGGCTCAATCGGGCGGTGGGAATCGATCTCTCAACTGGAGTGCCGCCTGATGCTCGTCGCGATCCGCATCCCGTCTGCGACGAACTCTCGGTGCGTGGCGTCCGGCGATACGAGACGAACATGGATCCACCACCCGTCGTGTCAGTCGATGTAGAGCGATGTCGCTCGGCAACTCGGGCACCACCAACCCTTGTAGCCCGACTTGGCTTCGGCCGTGAAGAAGACCTCGTACATCCGACCGGGACGGCCGTCGATCAGCACCTGCTCCTCGATCACCGCCGCGCCTACATCCCTGAGATCATCGAAGCGATGCTCGAAGCTCTCGTCGAGGTTCCCGGCACAGATGTCTTGATGCCCGACTGGTACTCGGCCGTGACCTGATCGGGCTTCGCCCGCCGGTACAGCTCGTACGAGAGCGTGCCCGGACGCGGACGCACGTCGAGGTAGATCTCCATTCTCTGCGGAATCTCGATCGTGCCGTCTGGCCCGTCGCCGTGCCCGAAGGGGTGATTGAACCTCTCGGTCGGCGTGGGTGTTCAGCGCCGAGAAGCGAGTCTCTTCACAGCCCGGCGTCAAGCCGTTCCTGAAGCGTGAAGAATCGATACCGAGGATCTCGCGGTGGGATGAGGCACCGTTCAAGGGCAGGGTGGTAGGTGGCCACGATGTGGTTGTGATATAGGACCGCCCAGTCGTACTTCTGCTGCGCTCTTTGTGAGAGGCGGGTCTCGAAGAGGCCGTCGACGAGAGCCTCCCGATGGGCCATCAGGATCTCTTCTGGCCCTTCGTCCCCGGTCTCAGCAGCGATGCGGAGGTAGTTGACGAACGGCGTGCCGAATTCGTCGTAGACAATCTGCAGGTCCGCAGGGGCGCCGTGTGCCTGCGCGTAGTAGGACTGGTACCTCTCAAGATCGCCCTCGATCTTGTCAGACAGAACGATCCGTGGATACGAGGCCTCATCGTGCTCAATCTCGACGGCGCGCAGCAGGCCAGGCCCGAACACCAAGTCCTCGTCGATCCATGCGAGGTCTCTCGCCATGCCACCGCGAACCAGGATGCCGTTCGTTGCCAGGGAATACTGGAACCATGCGGCTGCCATCACGATGCTGCCGAAAGCCGACTCACCGTCGCGCCGAATAGGAAGGCCCGCGACGACGTTGTCGCTGAAGCTGCTGACTGCGAGACTCCAGCTCTCAAGGTGTGCCCTCGCCTCGGCCCATGCCGTTCGGAACGCGGTGAAGTGCGTTTGGGCATCATCAGGTGAACGCATCTTGTCGCTTGAACCGAGTGCGTCAATGAAGATGACGTAGGAATCAACAAGGCGGGGTGGTTCCTCGCCAACAGATCTTGCGAATGGGCCCTGTGGGTCAGGAGTCATGCTTGCCCGTCAAGAGGCGGCATGATGAGGCGGGGCGCATCGGTGGGAGATGAACGTGGGATGTCAGATCGGGACCTCGTCAGTGAGGGTCACGCTCTCAACCTCCTGCTCGCCCTGAAGAGTCAACCGGATCCGGACTCGCGCCGTCGAACCAAGCTCCACTTTCCCGCTGAGTTCGCTGGTCGAAGTGAACGGGTAGCAATGCCTGTTGGACGGCGTCGGACCCGTTGAAGCGACGATGGGCGGCCCTCCTCTTTGCTCCACGCAGATCCTTTGGGCGTTGAGTACTACCACCGTGCCTACGACTTCACTCGGGGCCGCAGCATTCGTGGGTGATGGCGACGCGACCGGGGCAGGCGTGTCGCCGGAGCAAGCCAGAAGGCTTCCCATGAGGCCAGGTACTGCAAGGAAGCGTTTCCAGCCAAGGGTCGAGTTGCGCATGACCCTACAGCGTAGCTGCGAGCTGAAGGGCCGTGATGGCCGGCAGGTGTTCCCCGAGCAAATCAAACATCACACCCTTCTCGATCCACTGGAGTCGACCTTCCGTGCCTCCTCGGATCAGCAACCCCTGCGTTCCCCTGATTTGAACGGCTTGGAATGTGCCCGCCGGGAAGTCATCGCTTGTGGTCCGAGCCAGCAGTTGTGTCTGGGTGAGCTGCGGAAGCGACTGAGTGAGTACAACGTAGCCACCGGCCTCTGGTGAGCGGAAGACGAAGGCCACACCCCGTCCGCTGACATCACTGCCTGCACCGACCTGAATGACCTCAGGAGGAGTGCCGAGGTTTGGAGTCTTGACCGCGAAGCCGACAGCCTGTTGGGCTTCCGTAACCGAGCCGACGACGCGCCCACCGGGGATTGGACTGCGCCACGGGATCTCAACTCCTCCCTCCGGTCCTAACGCCCGATCCATCACTGGTGCGAGTGGAGCGACGTCGGCTTTCCTCGCCGGGCCCCTTGAGCAAGCCATCGGAAGGACGACCAGAACTGCGATTACAATCAAGCGGGGCCTATGAGCGAACATCCACAGTCTCCTCATTCTCGCGATCAGTGGAGCGAGCTGGACGGCGTTAGAGCGGGTTGAAGCCCGGTGGCGTGTCAACGCAAGCACCATTTCCACTTTCAGCGGCGGTTTCGGCCCTGGTGGGTGTGAAGTACCAACCTGGTTCCCAGTTGACAAGTGTGTCTATGAAGCAAAAGCCGCTCCACCAGTAACCCCAAAGGCCATGGCCGTTCTTGGTTTCCAGTTTGCGCTGATACATGAACGCGTCCGCATCTCCTGCGACCGAATACAAGGAGGACTCGGCAACCGGCCAGCCCGAGCCCGCATTTAGACCGCTTACCGTCTCCAGGGCGATCCAAGACGCCGGACCGTCTCCCCAACTGACGGAAGCAGTCCAATTCGTCGACTGCGAAGGGCTTTCCAACTTCAGCCGCAGCCACTCACTTGCCGTCGAGGGAACCGTGTTCTCAAGTTGAAACACATAGGGGGCGGGAAAAACGCGCCATTCAACAAACACCTTCTCGAAGGTCTGGTTGGGTCGCGCGATCTCGTAGATGCCGGTTTCGATGTAGTCGGTGCCCCAGGTCTGCGCGTTGAGACTCATGAACTGCGTCACAGCATTCGGACCGCCGCAGCCGTCGAAGTTGTGGACTGTGTTCGCTGCGATGCTGCGAGTCCCTTTCGAGGCGTTGTATGGGGTGTTGGGGACGAAGTCCTCAAGGCCCCCCCACATTCCGGTCTCCCTGCAGGTGTCGTAGTCGAACGCGATCGCCGGCGGCGTGGCGGCCACAACCATGAGCAGCGCAATCAGTGCGAGACGCGAGATACTCTTCTGATTCCTCCGCCGATGCTTCAACCTTTCCCCCTGACTGAAGTGCCTAGCCCGGATCCTTCTGGCCAGACAGGTGCTCGAGAATCTGAACTCAGCCCCCAGCCACAGGCCGGAATCTCCGCGCGGTGAGCGTCGAGAACGGATGAGCTTTGTGATTCAGTCGCTGAGCTCGTGACTCTGTACTCGGATTCTGACCGTACCCGCCGAGGAGATTGGAGACAATGCCCACACCGGGACAACTTCCGGTCCCTTCGTGTCCCGGTTCGGGCCCAACGTGGAGAGGAGTCGGCCAAGAGGAGTCGGATGCTCAAGCTTGTGGCCAAATGGTCCAGTGAGACTCGAGAGGATTATTCGCTCGCGGAGAAGTTCGCCTCCATCGCCGCGGCACTCGAAGCAGCGCAGGTGCATCCTTCGCTGGGCATCAAGGTGCTGTTCGACAACTTGGAGCTGGCTGAGCTCGCGAAGTCCGAGGTTCGCAAGCTTGCCACCGAGCCGAGCGTGGATCTCCACGCGGTAGCTGCCGATCTAGAAGGCCTGTTCCGTGACGTCGGCTTGTGGCCTGGGGAGGGCTCCGATTGTCGCGAGCCCCTCGTTCCGTGCCGCGTGAACAGAGTTAGCGCGCCAGCGATGCAGCGCTCGAGGGTTCACGCTGCATCTGGCGCATGAACGCCTGGGTTTCTGGATCCGGATCGACGCCAAGCTCCTTGGCGCCAGCGCCTCCTGGCTCAAACCCTTCTTTTCCCGTAGGCGACGCACAACCTCTCCCAGGCACGTGGCCCAGTCATCCCGTCGTGTCCGCACGACCTCGGATGCTGTCTACTCCCGATACTCTCCGTCTACAGCCAGTTGTAACGGTGACATCTGGCTGCTGCGATGTTCAGACTGGCCGCTCGGGAGACGTGGGTCGAATCCCTGGCGTCACCGCAACTTTTGGCGTTGCCAACCGTAACCTCTTACGTCTCCGGCCCGTACATCGAGTGGGACACCAGAGACGCTTCAGCCGTATATACGTATAGAGAGGTGAAGGATCCCAAGGGGCGTCGCCCCGGTTCGTCCGAGTCAGGACCCCTAGCTGGCTGTGCTCGTGGGAGCTGATCGAGTTCTGCACAACTTGCGCACGTGAGGGACGAGATTATGGGCAGGCCGGAGGTCCGAGTTTCAGGAAAGGCGTCACGCCTGAAGGAACGTCACGCGACGTTGCTCGAGGAACGCAACCAATCACCTTGTCGTGCGTACCTCCTGGTGAGGAGCCGGGGTTCGGAGACAGGTTGGAGTCCTAGCGCAACCGATCGGGCGTCGGCAGGGTATTCCTCTGGCGAGCGCCATCTCGGAGTTCGTGTATCCAGGCATCAACTTTGGTCCCCGAGCGGTTTACGGGCCACCGCGGCGAACACGCCGTGACACCTGAATCTGGCCACGTAACCATCAGGGAGGTCCAACGTAGTGGAGGTGAAGGCAAGGGACGGCGCAATCCTAAGGTCGATTCTCGATTCGCAATGTGGTCCCAAAGCTCTTGACCGCGCCGTAGGGAGGGAGAAACAACCGCGAATCCAACCGAGGGGTCGGAAATCACTTGTTCACACAGTGGCATTAGTCGCATGCACGAAACGTATTACTGCTGATAGCTAGCCTGGATCGCTCAACGGCAGCCTCTGGCCTTCGCCGACGACCGGAATCCAGCAAGGGGATCGTGGGGGACGATGCAGGGAGTTGACCATTCCGCCACGCCGACGCTCGAGCCGGCGGGTGGACTCCGAAAGCACAGGCCGGCGCGCGCCCCCCTTCGCCGGGCAGCGAAGCGAATGACCCGCGGCATCGACGAGGTCGTGGAGGACATCTTTGCCGCCCTCCGGCATGAGGTCATCTCCTACGGGGCGCTGGACGGCTCAGAAGCGATCGATCAGATACGGGCCGATCTTGCGCATCATGTCGTTCTCATCGTCGATCGCGTGGCAGCCGGAGGACCGCTTCAGGCGACGGAACTCGAAGCTCTGGCTTCGATCGGGGAACGGCGGTACGCGCTCGGCATCTCTCACGACGAACTCGTTTGCGCGTATCAGATCGGAACTCGTGTCGCTGTCGGCCACCTCCTCAAAGCCCTCGAAGAAACTCACGTCCGCGATCCCCGAACGATCCGGGATGCGACCGAATCCGCTCTACGACTCTCGATCCAAGTGACCAGCGCGATTTCACGCGCTTACCGAGCGAACCAAGATAGCCGCCGGATGGCCCAGGAGAAGGGTCGAGTGGCGAGCGCGATCGATGCGCTGGTGGATCCGGCGACGTCACCCGGTGTTGCTCTTTCGCACGCACGCGAGCTTGGACTCGGGCCGAGCGACCACGCAACGATCGTCGTCGCTGCGTTCGTGGATGCAGGTCAACGAGCACAACTGGATCACGCATGGGGTTTGGCCCACCGGCTGGCGGTTGCCCTCTCGCCGCTCTATCCGAAGTCCATCGTCGGCTGGCGATCGGATCATCTCGTGTGTCTGGTTCCTGGACACGCCGATGCGGGCAGGATAGAGACAGCCTTCGATGGCGCCTTGAAGGTCATCGCCGAGCCGGACTGCGCACGTCCTATCGCCGGTGCCGGCTCGACTGGTGTCGGCATCGCGGCGCTGCAACGGAGCTACGTCGAAGCCCTCGAGATGATCGATGTTCTCTCGGCAACCACCAAGCTTCCTCGAAGCCTTGCCTTTGACCGTTCGGCTCCGTTCCGATCGTTCTTCCACGATCGGACCCTTGCCGAACAAGTCTTAGGCTCCGGTATCCGTTCACTCGTCAACGAAGGTGGAGAGCTGCTCGACACATTGGAGGCGTTCCTCGACGCGCTGGGCAACTACGCCAGGGCCGCGAGATCACTTGGGGTAAGTAGGAAGACTCTCCATCGACGCGTCCGCCGGATTGAGCAGATAACCGGTCTCGCCCTCGACCGAAGCCGGGACTTCATGCTTGCCCAACTCGGGGTGTGTGCGGCGGCGTTCAGCATCTCAATCGAGCAACAGGCCCCAGCGGCAGGATCGTGTCCACTTCCCGCGCCGTCGGGCTACTGGACAGCATGTTCGCCAGCATCCCGCGTTGACACCGAAGCAAACGAAACGACGGACATCCCAAGAAGGCGCGTGCGACTCGACTCGTGAGAGGAGGCCATCAAAGTGGATGAAGATCTGAGGAAGTACGTGCAGCACAGAGTGAGGCTCTTCCGTGGTCTCCTCACCAGGATGGCCGCGGACCCCGCGGCTCTTGATGAAGAGGTGCTCAGCGCTCTCCACGACGCTCGAACCAGACACGACAGGGAAGGCGACGCCCACGCGGATCCTGTTTTCAGTCGTGCTCGGAGGGCGCTCCGGGCTTCGTTCGATGAGCTTCGTGGCGCTGGCGCCTTGGTTCCATTGGCATGGGTTCCGGCGCGCGTGCGGGCGCGCACACAGCGAGCCCGAACCCATCTGTCCCCTGTATTCGTTTCGACCGGGCCACTGGCGCTGGACTCGGTGAGTAGCTTCGTCGCTGCGGTGGCGTTCGCGGTTGCGGCGGCGACTGGAATGGCTCACCCAGCGATTCAGCAACAGCGACACGAGCTGACTGCAAGCGCCACGGGTCGAGTAGAGCCCGCAGGATCGAGTTCGCGGACCAACCCGGTGCAACAGGATCCGCCCACCACGTCAGGTCTAGGCACGACGATCTCAACCCAGCCATTGTTCGGCCGGGGCCCTGCCGGGGCTCAAGGAAGGGCCGGTATCGGCAGCGACGACCGCATCGTGGTTGCTCACCAGTTCGACGTCAGCGTGGGCGAGCACGAAGTCATTTCACACAACGACGCCCCGATCTATTGGTTCAGCTGCGATCCTTCCTCCACCGTGAGGCGATCGGTCTGTGCGAACTACCGGCTCGTCGAACATGAATCCAAAGCCATGTTGCGGACGCTTGACGCCGACGGTGACCGCAAATGATGCGGTGGCTTCGCGCGCGACGCTCAAGCTCGCCCTTCGGACTTGGCGGTGGCAGGTCATGAGGGCGGATGACGACGCCTCGACTAGCTGGAGTCTCTTCGGACTCTGGGATCTTCTCGCCATGATCGAGGAGATCGCGACACGAGCCCTTTCGGGAGGACCGGTGGATCGGGACTCGCTGGCGCTGCGGCTTCAGGTGTTTGGCCGCGAGGAGTTACCCGAGGCGCGACGGACGGCCCAAGTCGCCATCCTGACGTCGGCGGAGATCCGTGACCTCATCGAAGGTGCGCCGGGCTACGAAGTCGGGCGAGTGATTCCGTGGCCGTCCGACTCGGCGCGCCTCGACGAAGAAGTTAACCGTTTGGTCGTCACTGCTGGCACGGTGTCTTTCCTTTCGAGCGAGGTCATGCGTGAACGCGAGCAACTCTCAGATTCGCAACGATCTCGATTCATCCGCCAAGCCCTGGGCTTCGTCGCGGGGTCGATGAGTCTGTCGGACGCGCAGATGGAACTCAACGTCAGGTGGCTCCTCAAGGGGATATCCGGGCTCGACTCCGGCGATCGCCGATGGCTCTGCGCTGCCGCTGACCTCGTGTTCTGGGGGGCGGCGTTCTTGACGGCCGCGATCGATGACACACTCGGCTCGGACTTCGCGGGGTAGACGGTCCGAAAGCCGCCCGGCGATCGCGAAGGGGAAGTCAATTGAACAAGGACCGGAAGACGGAGGCTACGGAAGCGGAAGGGCGACGCTTGTTCCTTCGCAGATCCGCACTACGACCTCATGCATGCACTGGTCCGGACCGGTTCCCATCTGGGTCTCCCATCCGGACGGGATCCAGCAGTTGTCCACAACGTAGTTCTTGGGACCCCCGAAGAGTTCATACGACACCGTGGCGCAGAGCACGGGATCCGCGGCGGCGGGGGCATGCGACCACGCCAGTGACCCGACGGTTGCACACATCACGAGCAACAACCGAAAGGGCGATGAGGAGCGAGACGCTTCTTCTCCCCGCAAGATCGTGCCATCTAGTTGACGAGTCATCCTTGGCCTCTTCTCTGAACCTTTGCCTGGCTTTCCGCGCTCAGGCGCGCGTATCCATTATCGATCGGGCGACTGCGGCTTCGGCTGCAAGTGCTTTATTCGCCTCGGAGGGACCGTTCCCTCCCAGAGGCTACTTGGTTGAGCGCGTGTATCAGTCCAGGAGGTAGCCAGGGTGGAGAAGGACGAGCTGGTGAGAGTGACGGGTCAGTTGAGCGAACTCCGTCGACGGCTGCTGGCCGACGGTCAGGACGACGTGGCCAAGCACGTCCAGCTTGCCTTCAAGAGCCTCAGGACTGCTGGCCGACTGCTAGAGGTTCGTCGTCTACAGGAGACCAGTCAGGGCGACCTCGACCAGCCGGGCATTAGAGGGGGTGCGCCTCAAGAGCCGCCACCACATCGGGATCTCCATTCGGTGGAAGGGGAGCATCCCGATCTCGCCGCCAATCAGCAAGCCCCCGCGAAGGCCCGGCGAGCAGCGCGGAGAGACTCGAAGCGGCGACCGCCGCCGGAGGGCGGCGTGAAACCGGTAGGAAGGAACCGCGGGAGAGGCATCGAGTCGGCACAGCCAATCGAGAGTTCTCTCCCCGAGAGGCTTGGGATACTCGTCGAGCGCTGGAAACTCGATGTCCGACGAGAGCTTCTGTCGCTCCGTGGACGCTCTTCTGATCGCGGGTTCGCCTCAGTTATCTCCGAGCGGGCGAAAGATCTCGCACAGGATCATCGCGAGCGATCATTCATCGAGGAAGGCGAAGCCGACGCGATGCGCCGATGGCTGATGCGCATCGCATCGAGACTCGAATCGCATACCAGGTCAGATTCCGGGCTTCATCCCCAAGCGCAGTCAAACCGAACCGACGACGAGGAAGGCCTACTCGCGGGCTCTCGGGTACTGGCGCGCGCCGTCGATGAGATGAGGCACGGAAGAGCTTGTTGATCCCGGGGGCCAACTCTATCCGTCGCGACGCGGACTTCAGCGAGAGCCCCGTGGGACACTATGTGAGGAGGTGCTCCTCCGACTCCTTCAACTCCAGAGGGTCGCGGCCCTTGTCCCCAATTGCGGCCGGCGTCACGTCCAGGGTGGCAACGGTATGTCGGCTCCTCAACGCGTGAGTGCGTGCTCATAGCACTCACCGTCACCAAGGAGGGCTTCGGCAAGTACCGCTTCACCAATATCAGGCTGGGTCGTCAAACGGGCTTCTCGACGAACGTAATCCTGCGGTCCACGCCTGTGAACGAGGCGAGAAGGAGGCGCCCGAGTGACGCGAAATGTGCGACCTCGCCATGACTGTCTAACGGTCGCGCAAATCTGGTCCTGATCCTCGCCGCGAACCCGCAAGTTGCCGAAGCACACGCCGCCGAACCTGTTCGTGATCTTCTCCTGCCCGTAAGGATCGAGCAGAACGCGGGCACCCTCGATCTCGGTCTTGGCGGAATCAGTCACCGCCACAGTGATGCTGCTGTTCGCGTCGGAGGTCTTTGGCTCGCACGGATAGACTTCCGCAACTTTCGGGCCGTCGCTCTTGCAGGCCCCCATGCCCGCCAGAAGGACAGCGACCATCATGAGGCGAGCCGGTCGTTTCAAGCCACGACGGGCGTGGAAGCCCCCTGGCTTCATCGTTGCCTTTGTCCTCCTCGGCCACGTGGACACTCCCTACTTGGCTCACTCTCATCCTTGAACCGTCAAAATCGAGCGTAGCGATACTGACTGCGTCAGACTCTTGTTAGCGCGAGTCTAGCCAGCCGGATAGCCACGCCGCGGGCGCGCGAGATGGTTGGCATCTCAATCGAAAGGTAGCCATCGCCGGAGGATACGAAGAGTGTTCGTGTCCGGCCATCCCAGAAGGCGCGCGCGCCAAGATCACCAACCTCGTCCCGCAGGTCGCGCGTTGCCTCGGCGAATCTCCGCTCGGCATCGGTCCCCGTCATGTATGTGTACTCGAAGTCACCATCCGCTTCGGTGCTGTTGAAGCACAAGCCCTTCTGGTCGCTGGATCCGGGAATGGCACTGAGCGGCACGCCCAGGATCGACTCCGTTTCGGAAAGAAGAAGGAGGCGGCAGGGGTGGTCCGGCCTGAACGACTGTCGATCCCACTGGCACGCGTGGTACTTCGCGACACCTGCGCAAGGGTCTGGGGGTTGGTCGGTCCCCCTGACGCAAGCCGACATCAGGGCTGTCAGACAAACGAGGCTCAACGCATTGAGTCCGCTCCGAAACCGCGTCATTCCCGCGTGCCTCGGCCTCGGCATGACCCCCAATAGTCGGGGTTGGGTCATGAGATATTGCCTCGCCTTCTCAAGACGGCATATCTCGCCCGGCATCGAAGCCCGCTCACGTGTCCTCCTCGCTCACGTCAACACTCCGTGGTCAGCTCCCGCTCGATCATCGAGTCATCAAGGTCGAACGTAGCGATGCGGAGATGGAATGGCCCAGAGGGCTGCCTACGGGGCGCGAGAGGGATTCCTCTGTCCCTCCAGAGCGAAGACGAGAACCGCCGTCCCCGTCAGCACGATCCTCATCCCTCCGATCCCAGCCCTGTTACGCGTTTACGCAGAACCGATGCCAAACGTCCCACTACAAGTACCGACTATGCGAGAAGAGGTTGCGACTGTGAGACCAGAAATTCTTGTCGCCCAGCGCCCTCACTACGTCCGGAACCCGCGAAAGGTTACGGCCAAGTGTCCGAAGAGGCGCCGGGATCCGGCCGAGCGAACCCGGCCCCGCAGGACCTGCGCCCACTCTGGGACAGAGTGGCGGTCAAAGTTGTCCCACTGATGGCCTTGAGGGCTCAGGTTTGGCCCTCTACGGTTGGCCTCGGCACAGCAGGCAAGTCACGTGGAGGCGCCGAATCGCTCGCCCGGCCCCGAGCGTTCGACCGGTGCTGCGTCTCAGGTCCGTAAGGGTGAAGTCAAAGTCAGTGAGCTTCGCCACAGATCCAACGTCGCATCGGGGGGAGTTCGCATGGCTGGTTTGGCAAGGATTCGTCAGCGTCGTCATCTGCTCGTCGGGGTAGCGCTTCTGCTCGGGCTGATCGTCACCGGACTGGCCAGCGGCGGTGTCGCCGATGCCGCCCAGGCTCCGGACATCCTCGAGCAGCACTGGGAAGTCACCGCCGAGACCGTCGCCAACCAGGCGCTGCCGACGAGTCTGATCATCCCGAGAGGTAACCTCCCCTACAACACCGACAAGTTCGAGCCTGCCGCGACCCTCAGCTTCGAGGTCGTCGCCAAGGTAGCGAACGGAACCGGATCGGGGTCCTGGCGAGTCGATCTCAAGAACCAGTACAGCTCCACGATCGCGAGCATCAGCTTCCCGAGAACGGATACCGGCTTCAAGCTGCGGAAAGCGTCATTCGCATCGAACTCGTTGTCTCGAGTCCACCAGATCGATCTCACCCCGGTTCAGCCCACCGGCTCGCTGGCCGGCACGTTCGACCTGCAGAAGGCCTACGTGAAGATCCACCAGGAAGGGATCATCACCAAGACGGTTGGGCGCGTGCCCATGGGCACCAAGCAGCTTTCTATCACCTCGCCGAGCTACGTCAGTCTGAGCGACCCGAGCATCTACAAGTTCAAGACCACCGACTTTGATCCCGCGCCCACGGTGCGTCTGCGCGCCAGCGGGGCAGGCACGCCCTGCCACTTCGACGTCTCGCTGTACGACGATACGGCGCTATCGGAGGTCACTGGCTCAGAGCTTCAGTTCACGTCAATAGCCGATTCGCAGGAATCCGGTGCCCTGACTCTCGTGAACAACCATGTCTATAGGGTAAAGGTCAAGCTCGATACCGCATGCGTGGCGGGAGCCTCGTCCTCATCCTCGTCGTCGCCCGAAGGACCTCAGTCCGAGAGCGGAGAGCCGGGGGTTCCCAACGGCGACTTCCTCGGCGCCGATCTCGTCTTCGAGCAGGCCACGACCGACGTGAGGGGAATCACACGGACCGTCGGGTTCTACCCCGGGGTGACGGCGGCGGTGGATGTGACAAGCAACGGCCAGGTGTTGAACTTCCCGTTCCGCGTCCCCGTGGCCAAGACTCCCAATGCCATCCTCGCGGACTTCACCTACGTCGCCAAGCGCACGACGGGCAGCGGCAACGTGCGGGCGCGGCTGCACGACGGCGCGACGTACATCGATACCGTACCGGCCGACCAAACGGCCAGCGGCCCCAACTTCACCCTGGCGAACCCGCAACAGGTGGCTTCGCTCGTAGATGGAAGCGGGCTCTCCAACCCGGACCTTTCCTATCAATCTCTCGGATCACTCGATGGGGCGGGCACAACCGGCCGTATCTCCACGACGCTTCTGCGTCTCGTGATGGATCTTCGCGATGTGACTGCTCCGGCGATCGTCGCCAACTCGGCTAATTGGACGAACACAGCCTTCAGCCCGGTGCTCCCAGTTTCGAATCCGAAGTCCAAGACGACGCTTTCATTCCAACTCACCGACTTCTCCGCGGTCACCTACAGCCTCACGCTTACCGGCCCGACGTCCCTGACCGTAAACAACCTTCCCACGACCGGTTCGGGCTTGATCAAGTCGGCGTCCTGGGAGTGGGACGGGGAGAAGAACGGGGTTATCGTTGCCGACGGCACGTACACCGCCACGATCACCCCAACCGACGGTGCTGGAAACGTCGCCGCACCGTTCGTGGTAGCACAGACGGTGAAAGTGGACACCGTCGCGCCGACGATCTCGAACGTGTCGGGGTCTCCGAGCAGGTTCAGTCCGAACAGCGATGGCTATCTTGACACCGCGACGTTCACAGGAACGATCTCCGAATCATTGCCTTGGACGCTTCGGATCAAGACATCGCCCGGGGGCATTATAGGCTACACGTACACGGGAAGCGGATCATCCGTTTCTCAGGTATGGACGGGCCTGACCACGCAGGGGGACGGGAACTATGTTGCCGAACTCGAAGCGGTAGACCTGGCAGGAAACGTGGGCACCGGCACTTCAGGCGTCGTGACGCGCGATGCCACCGGCCCGTCCATCTCGTCTTTCGCTGTCACACAAGATCCGTTCAGCCCCAACGGGGATGGGACCAGGGACACGGTCACGATGACGGCGGGCCTGTCCGATGCGTGGACACCGCTCAGTTGGACCATGGACATCAAGGATTCGACAGGAGTGGTCCAGCGCTCCTATTCGGGATCGACTGAGTCAGTGTCGCAGGTCTGGGACGGCAAGGACGCGGCAGGCAACGTCGTGCCCGATGGTCCCTACACGATCCTGCTCACTGGTATCGACGGGGGGCTGAGCAAGTCGACGTCGTTACGTTCCGTAGTGGTCGACGTCGCGATCCCCGACATCCTCGGATTCCATGCGATGCCCAACCCGTTCTCCCCATCAGCTGCAGCCCCGAACAACACGACACAGCTGTCCGGCCTGCTGACCGATAGCGTGTCGTGGACGCTTGAGGTCAAGAATGCACAAGGAACGCTAGTCAGGTCGCTCATCGGCGGGGGACCCCAAGTGAGTGCCGTCTGGGACGGTCGCAACGCGCTGGGTTCTGTCGTCGCGAATGGGCCCTATCGCGTGTCCGTCGTCGCGACAGACGCCGCCGGCAACTCAGCGGACGACGCCGTGTGGGTGACGCTCGGACCTGCCCCTGTTGTCTCGAGCATCTCGCCCGCGGGGGCGGTTCAGCCGGGGGCGCGGATAACGATCACCGGTTCGAACTTTGGAACGGGCATCGGCTCCTACGGCGTCAGCGTCGACGGTCGCTCGGCTTTCATCAGCTCATGGACCTCGACGCAGATCGTCGCGGATCTGCCGCCAGGTGTGCAGCCCGGCGAGGCCGAGGTCGCCGTCTGGGTGGCGGATATCGCGAGCATCGCGGTTCCTCTTGAGATCACCAACTACGTCTATCCACCGGCGGGGGAGCCGATGGTTGAGGGCTGGATCGCCGTTCGATTGGTCGCAGGCGCCGATCCTTCGCTTGTCGCGGTCCGCAACGGCAGCTCCTCCTCGGACATCCAGCCGGAGTTCCCCGGCGTATCGGATCCGGTGCTCGCGCGCTGGTATCGCGTCGTCGTGCCCGTCGGCCAGG
This sequence comes from Actinomycetota bacterium, assembly GCA_046716205.1. Lineage (GTDB taxonomy): Bacteria > Actinomycetota > AC-67 > AC-67 > AC-67 > JBKJXT01. Next base: position 123 of record JBKJXT010000201.1, on the reverse strand, counting down.
AACGTACGAAGGCGGAACTCTACGCCGCCGACAGCGATGTCGAGGTGGCGGAAGTGCACGCTCCCTTTACGCTCGATCGGAACACCGACGATCCGCAGTTCGGCAACCAGTGGAGCCTGGAAC
>JBKJXT010000200.1:0-5380 GCA_046716205.1 Actinomycetota bacterium | reverse complement strand
GACCAGGACGCTGCCGGCGTTCATCCTGACTCTGGGCGCGGGCGCTGCGTGCTTCTGTGCGTTGGGCCTCGCGGTGACCGCGCTGGTGCCCAACGCCGATGCGGCGCCGGCGGTCATCAACGCCACGATCCTGCCGTTGCTGTTCATCTCCGACATCTTCATCCCGATGGAGAACCCGCCGGCGGTGATCACCGCCATCGCGAACGTGTTCCCGGTCAAACATCTCTCGCACGCGTTGCTGAGCTCGTTCATCGCGCCGCAGGGAGGCTCAGGCTTCGTCGGTGAGGATCTGTTGGTGTTGGGCATCTGGACGCTGATCGGCGTCGCAGCCGCCCTGCGATTCTTCGGATGGGAGCCGCGCCGGTGAGCCGTGCTCAGGTCCTGCGCGGCGCGCCAACTTCGCCGCCGCGGATGATGTAGACGAGTCCACCGGCGAGGCTGGTCGCCAGCAGCACGATCAGCACCACCAGGGCGAAGGCGAGCGCACGGTCCTCGGTGACGCCGAACGAGCCGAGCGCCCATGCGTACGCCGCTTCGCGGAACCCCAGCCCGCCGGGGGACAGAGGGATGATCGTCGCCAGCGACGCGATGACGACGACCCCGGTCATCGCCGCCACGGACACCTCGTGCACGCCGAGGGCTTGGGCGACGCACAGGTGATAGCCGAGCACGAGCAGTTGGAACAGCAGGCCGAGCGCGTAGCCGCGGGCGGCGGTCGCGGGATGCCGCGCCGCGGCGTGGATCGCCCGCAGCGCGCCGCGCAGCTTGCCCCCGACGCCAGAGTCGCCGATCAGTCGCCCGCGCCCCAGCAGCTTCTCGCCCCCGACCAGCAGCGCCATGGCGGCCACGAGCATCCCGGTGGACAGCACGAAGGCCACCTGCGCAACGCGAAGGTCGAGGTCGCGCTGCACGAGCTCGAACACCACGCCCAGCAATCCCAGCAACGCCAGGGCGACGAAGCCCGCGAAACGATCGAGGAACACGCTGGAGAGAGCGTCGGTCAATCCGCCGCGCGGTCGTCCGATGCGTACGGCCTTGTAGGCGTCGCCGCCGATCCCCGACGGTAGGAACGCGTTGAAGAAGGTGCCGACGAAATAGAGACGGACGACGGTCGCGACCGGCAACTCGATCTCCAGCGCGGACAGATAGGCGCGCCAGCGCATCGCGCTGACGAACAGCGCCACGAATAGCGTGAGCACCGCTGCCACCGCCCACGTCAGGTCGGCGTCGCCGATCGCGCGCCCCAGCGCGGCACGATCGGGGGTGCGCAGAACGAGCACGGCGATAACCGCGACGCCGATCAGGGCACGGATAATGACCTTGAGCACGCCACGCTTGGGCGCGCGCTCGACATCTCCTGGTGAGAGAGCCACCTACTCCTGGACCAGCTCGACCAGGACCCCACCGACCGACTTGGGGTGGATGAAGGCGATCGACGCCCCGCGCGAGCCTGGTCGCGGATGCGCATCGATCATGCGCAGGTCGTGCCCGGTGCACTCATCGATCGCCGCCTGGATGTCGACGACCCCGTAACCGATGTGATGCACTCCTTCACCGCGAGCCTCGATGAACTTACCGACCGGCGTATCCGCCGACAACGGACGGAGCAGCTGGATCCACGACTCGCCGACCTGTCCCATCGCCTCCTCGACGCCTTGGGACTCGACGGTATGGCGATAGGTGAACTCAACGCCGAACACCTTGGCGTAGAAGGCGATCGCGGCATCGAGGTCCCGCACCGCGATCCCGACGTGATCAACACGCTCGAACATGCGCGCGATCCTATCGCGCCCGTGCGCGTAACTCAGATCGTCAGTAACCCAGCCAGACGCCGCCACCGGCGGTGGTGAAGATGCTTCCTTTCATGGCCTTGCGCGTGATGCCGCCCAGCTGCCGGCGACCGCAAACTTCGGGTCGAAACCCATCCTCGCGTGGCGGCCGATAGACTTGATCTCCACACTTCGGACGAGGAGGTTCTGATGGGCTCGGTCATCGTCGCAGGCGCACGCACCCCGGTCGGCAAGTTCGGTGGCGCGCTCTCGAGCTTCTCAGGGATGCAGCTCGGGGGCTTCGCGGTCGCATCGGCGCTGCAACGCGCGGGCGTGCAGGGCTCCGACATCGACTACATCGTGATGGGCCAGGTCCTGCAGGCCGGCCAGGGTCAGATCACCGCGCGCCAGGCGGCCGTCGCCGGCGGGGTCCCGATGGACATCCCCGCGATCACGATCAACAAGGTGTGTCTGTCGGGCCTCAACGCGATCCACCTCGCGGACGTGCTGATCCGCGCGGGCGAGGTCGAGGTCGTGCTCGCCGGCGGGATGGAGTCGATGTCCAACGCGCCGTACGCGCTGCCGAGCGGCCGCAACGGCGCGCGCATGGGCGACGCGAAGCTCGTCGACCTGATGATCCACGACGGCCTGTGGTGTGCCTTCGACAAGACCCACATGGGCGAGGGTTCGGACAAGGTCAACCAGACGCTGGGGATCGGGCGCGCAGAGCAGGACGAATGGTCGGCTCGTTCGCACGAGCGCGCGGCGGAAGCCACCAAGGCCGGACGCCTCGCAGAGGAGATCGTCGCGGTGGACGTACCGCAACGCAAGGGAGACCCGCTGCGCGTCGAGCAGGACGAAGGCATCAGACCCGGCACGACGGCGGAGTCGCTCGCCTCGCTGAAGCCGGCGTTCGTCAAGGACGGAACGATCACCGCGGGCAACGCGTCGCAGATCTCCGATGGCGGCTGCGCGGTGATCGTGATGTCGCGCGAGCAGGCAGAGGCCCGTGGCCTCGAGCCGCTGGCCGAGATCCTCGCGCACGGTCAGGTCGCCGGCCCCGACGCCAGCCTGCACATGCAGCCGGCCAACGCGATCCGCGCGGCTGCGGCGAAGGCGGGCCTCGACCCGGCCGGGCTCGATCTCTACGAGATGAACGAAGCGTTCGCGTCGGTCGCGCTCGCCAGCGGTCGCGAGCTCGGTGTCTCCGACGAGAAGGTGAGCGTGAACGGTGGCGCGGTCGCGCTTGGACATCCGATCGGGATGAGCGGTGCGCGCCTGGTGCTCACGGCGGCGTACGAGCTGAAGCGTCGCGGTGGCGGTATCGCCGCGGCGGCGCTGTGCGGTGGCGGCGGTCAGGGAGACGCGCTGATCATCAAGGTCTGACGGCAGCTTCGCCGGAACTGCCCCCGGCGGCGGCTACCCTGCACGCATGGATGCCGACGTTCTTGAGCGCGCCCGCTGGTTCAGCTGGCGCCGCCAGCGCCTGGACCGCTCCAGCGCCGGCGTCGTCGATTGCCTGCGTTCGGTGATCGGCGTCTACTCATCGAACCCTACGGGGCCGCTGTCTTTGCTTGCCCGCGTCCCGCGGTTGATGAAGGGAGCGGCCGTCGAGGGTGTCGTCGGCACCAAGCGCGCCGTCCGGGTCCCCGCGATGCGGCACTCGGTGTTCCTGCTCCCAGTAGAGACCGCGCACCTCGCGTACTGGGCTGCGCTGACCAAGCCGTTCCGCGGCCACCACGGGGTGCTCTCGCGCAGCGGCGTGTCCGACAAGCAGTACGAGGGGCTGCGCTCCCAGATCCTCGATGTCGCGACCACACCGATGAGCGCGGCGGAGATCCAAGCTCGGCTCACGCGCAAACCCGCGGCGCTGGGTCACGTGCTGCAAGCGATGTGCGGCGAAGGCGTGATGCTGCGCATCCAGTCGACGTCGATACGCTCCAACGACCTCACCTACTGCTCCACCGAAGCATGGCTGGGCGCGCCCCTGCAGAAGGTGGATCCACACGAAGCGCTGATCTGGCTCGCCGGCGACTACCTCAGCGGGTACGGACCGGTGAGCGCGGCAGACTTCGCGTGGTGGACGGGGGCGGATGCGCGAGCGGCCGCGACCGCACTGGCGGCCCACGATCCCGTCGACGTCGGTGGCGGCCAGTTCCTCCATGCGCGCGACGTCCGTGCGTTCGAAGGCACCCGGCCCGTTACCGGTCGCGTCAGCCTGTTGCCGAAGTGGGACTGTTACACGATGGGATATGCCACCGAGGGACGCGCGCGCTTCGCGCATCCGTCGCTGTTGGGGCTGATCTACGAGAAGAGCGGTGATGCGATGCCGATGGTGCTCGTCGAGGGCGAAGTCAACGGCACGTGGTCGCACCGGCTGACCGGCGACCGGATCTCGCTCACGATCTCGATGTTCGATGCGCCGGGCCCACGACTGGCCGCGGCGCTGGAGTCTGAGATCGAGCTCGTCGCCGGATTCTTGGAGGCGGCGCGGATGAAGGTGTCCCACGTGAAGCTGGAGCGCCCGCCGCGTCGCGCCGCACGCCGGCCGGCGGCGAAGAGGCGGCCCGTCGCCCCCAAGAAGACGCCAGCCAAGAAACCCCCCGTTGCCGCGAAGAAGGCGCCGGCCCGACGCAAACCCGCCCGATAGCGTTCGGGCTCATCGCTCGGCACGCGACTGGGTCGGGGTTCCCTGAACAGCTCCGCGACTGCCCCGCACATAGATTTGGTCGGTCGGCAGGAAACGCTAGGGCCTCTACAGAAAGAGACGCCAGACATCCGCGGCGGGGGCCGCGGGAAAGTCGCGAGGGCTGAGGGGGCTTTACGCATGGGAGTCTTGCGTCGCGCAACGCTGGTTGCGGCCGTCATCGGGGGCCTACTGCCGATGAACCCGGTCACCGCCACCACCGCTACCGGTCCAACCGCGGACCGCTTCGAGCCCGGCGTGCTGGACGCGCAGGCGCCGACCACCGTGGTCGCGCGGTTCACCGGATCGGTGCCGCAGGAGCTCACGCGCGGCGGGGTGAGCGGGTTCGAGCTCGGGTACACCTTCACCGGCATCCCCGCGGTCATGGGCATCGCCGCGCCCGAGGCTCTTGCGTGGCTCTCGCGGCGCTCGGACCTCGCCTACCTCGAGCGCGACAAGACGATCGAGTTCGACCTCGATACCGCGACGGCTGCCTCGCGTGCCAAGCATGTCTTCGACAAGGCATATTCCGCGACCAAGGGGGAAACCCCGATCACAGGTCCGGGTGGCCGCGACGTCGACGGAGCGGGCGTTGGGATCGCGATCGTCGACAGCGGGCTCGACGGCTTGCATCCCGACTTCATGGTGCCCGGCAAGGTCGGGGGCAACTATTTGGTGACTCCGCGGGGCGTCGTCGCCGCACCGTTCACCGCGCTCGCCGCGGCGCACGGCACGCACGTGGCGGGGATCGCAGCGGGCAACGGCATGTTGTCGGGCGGGGTGAACCGGGGCGTCGCCTCCGGCGCGAGCGTGTATGCGTTCTCGTTCGGCGCGACCAGTGCACTCGGCGCCGTCGCTCTCGACTGGATCCTCAGCAACGGCGCGCGCCAGAACCCGCCGATCAAGGTCGTCAACAACTCGTGGG
>JBKJXT010000199.1:0-6868 GCA_046716205.1 Actinomycetota bacterium | reverse complement strand
GTGCACGCCCAGGAAGATCACGTTCGGCGCGCCCGTCCGCGCCGCGTACTGGGCGAGCTTGTAGGAGTCGCCCCGCGCGTCCGCGAACTGGATAACTTCCTGTTTCTGGTAATGGTGGCCAAGGATGACCAGCTGATCGTCGAGCGCCTGGCGCGCAGCGGCCGCGCGCGCGACCAGGCCCGGGTCTGCCGCCGCCGGCAGGTCGGTGCACAGCGTGCCGCGCTCGGAGGTCGCGGGTGCAGGCGCGCGATCCAGGATCATCACGGGGGTGCCGAGGGTCTCGGCCACGTCGGGCTCCTTCGTTGGCTTCCTCGGGTTAATGCTAGCCGTTGTTAGCAACATCGGCGACCCATCTTCCATTCCCTGACCTGCGGTTTCGGTACTTCCGACCCGCGGCAGGAGGATCAGGCTTCGGGGTCGAAGCCTGCACCATCGGCCACGAGCCGTTCGGGTCTCGATCATGAGTCGGAGGAACGCGATGCACGCACGCAAGACCGCCTGGTCACTCGCCGCTATCGTCGGAGTTACCTGCTCGCTGCTGATGGGCCCAGCCCCGGCCGCGGAGCCCGCCGCCGAGGCGCTCAACGTGGAGCAGGCGCAGGTCCCCAATGCGCTGACGCCACTGAAGTCCGCGACGCACCTGGAGTTCCTGCGCAGGCCCATCAACGGCGCGCCACACACCTTCGCATTGCTTGGCTCGCGCGACCTGACCGACACCTCCGGTGGCTGGGTCCAGCCCGGCGCCGGTCTCAACATCTTCGACCTGACCGATCCGGCGAACCCGTCCTCGGACGTGCCGGCGCCGCGGTTCATCCAGAACGTGCCCTGCGTCACCGACAACCTCGACAGCGCCGCGGTCACCGTGGACGTCACGGTTCCGATGTTGGACGCCGACGGCGCAGTCGTGACCCGCGACTACGACCAGATCGTTGCCGTCTCAAGCAACGACATCCCCGGCTGCGCGCTCGTGAAGCATCCCAACGGCACCGACGTCAAGTATGCCGACGGCAAGGCAGCCAAGGGCGCTGCCGTCGCGTTCATCGGGATCCGCAAGACGCCTGCCGACGGCGCCGTGCTCAGTGCCGACTGGCTCGGCTCACCGGTCAAGACGACCACCGGCGCGAGGTACACCTGGACGAAGATGGCGCACACCGTCGTGCCGCACCCGACGCGCCCGATCGTCTACGTCGCGAGCCAGAACATCCCCGACCGCCCGAACACCGTCGAGATCCTCGACCTCAGCGCATGGCCGCCGGTCGCGCGCTCCGCGCCGCTCGCCGGCACCGGGGCCGCGCCGCACGACATCACCTTCAGTCCCGACGGTAACCGAGCATACGTTTCCTCGATCAACGCGAGCTTCATCTGGGACACCTCCGGCGCCAAGGTCTTCGCGCCGACACTCATCACCACGCTCGTTGCGCCGGGCCTCAAGCTCCACCACGAAGCGAACCTGCACCCGAACAAGCGCCACTTGTTGGTCGTGGACGAATTCGTCGCTACCTCGTCCAACGGACAGGTCACCGCGACGCCGAACTGCCCCGGCGGCGGCGTCCACGTCTTCGACCTCGGTCCGGACGCCGTCCTCGAGGCCGCGCCCGTTCAGGTTGGCGCGTTCTTCTCGGCCGACACCTCGATCACGGGTCGGGAGCACCTCGAGTCGTTGCCCGACAGCGACGACCCAGCAGAGACCGTCGAGGATTCGCTCGAGATCGGCTGCACTGCCCACGAGTTCACCATGGCGCCGAACGGGCGTTGGATGCCGATCGGCTGGATGGGCTCGGGCGTGCGGGTGTTCGACCTCACTTCGCTGGGCGCGGCCGCGGGCCTGCCCGCGCCATCCCCGGTTGCGGTCTCGGAGTTCGGCCACTACAAGGCGCCGGGCACGAACGTGTGGGCCGCGAAGGTGTTGCCGGAGTTCCCGACCTACATCTTCGCCAGCGACTCGAAGCGCGGCTTCGAAGTGCTGCACGTAACCAGCACCCCTTAAAACCGGCGTAGCAGCCTGTCGGTGCTTTTCATGCGGGATAACGCTCACTGGTGAGCGCGATCCCGTAAAGAAACAGATCGGGAAGGGCGCGACCCTGTGTTCGTGTCCGTGGCGCGCGGGTGGCAGGATGGGCGCATGATTGACTATCTCCGTCCCGCTCCGCGCCCAGAGGAGCCCCCCTTCAGGGATCCCGACTTCGTGCGCGCGGCCGATTGGCTCGCCCGCGCTCCCCAGGATCCCAAGGCCGTCGTCGTCGGCGCGCCGTTCGCAGGTGCATCTATATCGGGAGCGCGATGCGACCTCGCGCCTGCGGCGATACGGCGGGCACTCGCGCGCTTCAGCACCTGGTCCTCGGACCGAGCGCTCTCGCTGGAACAGCTCGACGTCCTGGACGCGGGGGACATCGAACCCCACGACGACGTCCAGCAGATGCAGGCGCGCATCGAGACCGTCGTCCGCGAACTCGGCGCTGAAACGGTGGTGTTGCTGGGTGGTGATAACTCCGTCACCGTCGGCGGCGCGCGAGGTGCTGATGCCGATGCACTGCTGACCTTCGACGCGCATCACGACTGCCGGGACCCGTCGGTGCGTGTCACGAACGGCTGTCCCGTGCGCCAACTTGTCGAGGGCGGGCTCGGAGCGGTGGTGCAGGTCGGCATCCACGGGTTCGCGAACGCCGAGGCGCATGCGCGATGGGCGCTTGACCACAAGGTACATGTCGTGACGGCGGGGAAGGTCCGCACCGACGGCATCGCCAAGACCGTGGCGGGCGCGCTCAAGTTCCTCGGCGGCGCGCGCCGGATCTGGGTGGACATGGATCTCGACGTACTCGACCGCGCGTTCGCGCCGGGCGCGCCCGCGTCGTTGCCGGGTGGGTTGCAGCCGGCCGATCTGGAAGAGGCCGCGTACGTGCTGGGCAAGGATGCCCGCGTCGTCGGCCTCGACCTGACCGAGATCGACCCGGCCGCCGATTTCGCTGAGACCACCGTGCGCGCCGCGTGCGCGGTGATGCTCAGCTTCTTCGCCGGTTTGGCCTCCCGCTAGCAGGAGCCTTCCTCCACCACGGCGAACCCTGCAGCGTCGCTTGGGGAGGATATGTGCTGACGATCCGGTCGTTCGTGCTCGCTGTGGTCGCGTCGTTGCTGGGCTTGGCGCCGGTAGCCGCGCCGGCGACCGCGCATGGGGGCGAGGACGCCGTCGTCATCGCCGTCATCGACACCCTTCCGTCGCCCTACCATCGCGACTTCCTGGCGTCCCGGATGCTCCAGGCAACCAACGCCGATGCGACGGACGACCTGCCCCTGGGTGCGCCGCCGCACACCTACCTCTCCGGGTTCCCCGATCCATCCGAGTTCGGCTCGTACCAACCGATGCCGCTGACGCTGGATGAGAGCGATGCGGGACGGAAGGTCAGTGAGCTCGTCGCGCTGGATGCAGGGACGTGGCTCGACGTGGAACGTTCCACCTACGACGGTGAGACCTCCTCCGGCATCGACTACTACTGGGTCCCAGACACCAAGGTGATCGGCATCCTCGACTTCGCGGGTAGCGCCGCGTCGGTGGGTGTTGGTGGACGGAACCTGAACGCCGAGCACGGCGCGAGGGTGAGTTCTGTCTCCACGGGCAACGGACATGGAACATGCCCGGAGTGCTTGCTCGTTTTCCTCACGTTCTCGAACGCCTCGAACGGTGAATCGGCGATCGAGTGGGCGATGAGCCAGCCCTGGATCGACGTGATCACGAATTCCTACGGATTCTCGCGCTTTGCTCGCGATCGCCTCTACAGCGGATCGAACCTTGAGGCGCAGCGCACCGCGATCGAGCGGGGCCAGACGGTGTTCTTCTCCGCCGGCAACGGAGTGGACGGCGGATTCGTCGTCCCGAACACGACGTACTTCTCGAGTCAAGAGGGCCCCGACTGGATCATGACGGTCGGAGCAGTGATGCCGTCGGGAGCCGACTACTTCGGTTCCGGGAAAGCGGCCGATCTGGCAGCGCCCGGCGGGAACTATCCGAGTCTCGGCGGGGAGGCCGTCGGCAGCACAGGCACGTTCTCTGGGACGTCCAACGCGACCCCAGTCATCGCCGGTCTTTACGGGCGCGCGCTGTATCAAGCGCGCCGCGCCCTTGACGGTCCTTCAAGGATCCAGGCAAACGGGGTCATCGCTACCGGATCCGGAGTCAGCTGCGCTGCGTGCGAGCTGGGGGATGGGCTGCTGACCGCCGCCGAGCTGAAGACCCGTCTTCTGCACGGCGCCCAACCGACGGCCGTCGGTACGAGGGTCGCGCAATGGGTTGTGCCGGCGAGCGTGCCGGAATCAAGGCTGCTATCCCAAGGGCACGGGGTGTACTTCGCTCGCCTCGATCCGCTGTCGGACGCCTGGGACGAAGAACAGGAGCGCATCTTCGGCCCCATGGTCGGGACCCGAGCGCCGTTGACGCGCCCCGACGGGGAGCGCGACTGGTTCGTCGTCGATTCCTACTGCCGTCAACACCTGTGGGGATCGTGGGGCGGCGGGTATTACCGGGAGGGCGTGACGCCGCTCCCGGCTCCGGATCCGACGTGGCCCGTTCGCTCCGTGCTGGCGTCGCAGTGTCACCAGCTGTTCCCGCCGTTCTGAGGGGCGACGCTCCGCTGGGTTAGCATCCGGCGCCATGACGATCACGCTGTCCGGCGAGCCGCTCTCCGTCGATGCCGTCGTGCGCGTGGCGCGCGAGCGCGAAGAGGTGATCGTCGGCCCCGGGGTCGCGTCGCGCATGGCACCGGCACGTGCGTTGGTGGACGACGTCATCGCTCGAGGCGACATCGTGTACGGGATCACGACCGGCTTCGGCGCGCTCGCCCAGGTTCACGTGGAGCCTGAGCGTGTGGTCGAGCTCCAACATGCGATCGTGCGCTCGCACGCCGCCGGCGCGGGTGATGCCACGCCCACCGAGGTGGTGCGCGCGATGATGCTGCTGCGGGCGCGGACGCTGGCGGCCGGTCACGCCGGCGTGCGTCCGGTGATCGTCGAGCGGATGGTCGCGATGCTCAACGCGGGGATCACGCCGGTGGTTCCCGCCTACGGAAGCGTCGGGGCGAGCGGGGATCTCGCTCCGCTGGCACATTGCGCGCTCGCGCTGATCGGTGAAGGGCCCGTCCTCGACGCAGCCGGTCATCGCACCACGGCAGCCGACGCGCTGCGTGCCGCAGGCATGGAACCGGAGTTCCGGCTCGCGGCCAAGGAGGGTCTCGCGCTCGTCAACGGGACCGAGGGGATGCTCGCGATGGCGTGCCTCGCGCTGCGCGATCTCTCGCTTTTGCTCACGACCGCCGACCTCGTGTGCGCGATGAGCGTGCAGGCGTTGCTGGCGACGGACCGCCCGTTCGCCGAAGACTTGCACATGCTGCGCCAACAGCCCGGCCAGATCCGCAGCGCGCGCCTCATCCGGAGGATGTGCGAGGACTCACCGATCATCGCGTCGCATCGATCCGGTCCGCACGCGGTGCAGGACGCATACTCGCTGCGGTGCGCGCCGCAGGTGCACGGCGCGTGCCGCTCAACCGCGCAGCACGCGATGCGCGTGGTCGAGGCGGAGCTCGCGAGCGAGGTCGACAACCCGACCGTGTTGCACGAGTCGGGGCGCGTCGAGTCCGCCGGGAACTTCCACGGGGAGCCCGTCGCCTTCGTCCTGGATTTCATGGCCATCGCTGCCGCGGAGCTCGCCTCGATCAGCGAGCGCCGCACCGATCGCATGCTCGATCCCGCGCATTCGCACGGACTCCCCGCGTTCCTGGTGCTCGATCCCGGCGTGAACTCCGGCTTCATGCTCGCCCAATACACGCAGGCGTCGCTGGTCTCCACGTGCAAACGACTCGCGGTGCCCGCGAGCGTCGATTCCATCCCGACGAGCGGCACGACCGAGGATCACGTGTCGATGGGCTGGGACGCCGGCCGCAAGCTGCGCGACGCGATCGACAACGCGTCCATCGTCGTGGCGATCGAGGCACTGTGTGCCGCGCAGGCGCTCGACCTGCGCGCGCTGCACGGCCACGAGGATGCGCCGGAGCTGACCCCGTCCGAGCCCACGTCGGCGGTGGTTGCGGCGATCCGTGCGGAGGTCCCGACGCTGGACGTCGACCGCGCGCTCGCGCCCGACATCGCAGCGGTGACCCGCCTCGTGCGCGACGGAACATTGCTGCGCGCCGCTGAATCGGTGATCGGCGCGACTCCCTGGCAGGTCCCGTGACCCAGCCACCGCTGCACGCTCCGCGGGGATCCGACATCTCCTGCAAGGGATGGCAGCAGGAAGCAGCGCTGCGGATGCTGCACAACAACCTCGACCCCGACGTCGCCGAGCGTCCGCAGGATCTTGTGGTCTACGGTGGAAGCGGGAAGGCGGCGCGCGACTGGCCCTCCTTCCACGCGATCGTGCGCTCGCTTCGCTCGCTCGAGAATGACGAGACGCTGCTGGTCCAGTCCGGCAAGCCCGTCGGCATCTTCCGCACACACGAGTTCGCGCCGCGCGTCCTCATCTCGAATTCGATGCTCGTGCCGGAATGGGCTACGTGGGAGCACTTCTGGGAGCTCGAGGCGGCTGGCCTCACGATGTACGGACAGATGACTGCCGGCTCGTGGATCTACATCGGCACGCAAGGCATCGTGCAGGGCACCTACGAGACCTTCGTCGAGGCCGGCCGCCAGCATTACGGCGGCGATCTCGGCGGGCGCGGGATCCTCACCGGCGGTCTCGGCGGCATGGGCGGCGCGCAGCCGCTCGCAGCGAGCCTGGCCGGTGCATGCTCGCTCAACATCGAATGCCAGCCGTCGCGAATCGCGTTCCGGTTGAAGACCCGCTACCTCGACGAGCAGGCGCGCGATCTCGACGACGCGCTGGCGC
>JBKJXT010000198.1:0-11068 GCA_046716205.1 Actinomycetota bacterium | reverse complement strand
GATCAAGGTCGTCAACAACTCGTGGGGCTGCAACGCGGCCGAGTGCAACATCTTCAGCCCGTATCAGGTCCACATCTACCTGGCGTCCAAGCTCGCCCAGGCCGGGATCGTCGTCACGCAGTCGGCCGGCAACGAAGACGACGGCGGCAGCGGCGAGATCTCGACGACGCGTGTCGAGGGACAGAACCCAACCCCTGGCATCATCAGCGTCGCCAACTACAACGACCAGGATTCACCCCGCCGCGACCTTTGCATCTCCGGCAGCTCGAGCCGCGGCTCGTCGCGGGACGCTCGCACCTGGCCCGACGTCGCAGCGCCGGGCGCCAAGATCATGAGCACGTACGCGATCACCGCCGGGCAGAACACGCGCGTGCCGGTCACCAACTCCAACGCCTACCGAGAGATGGGCGGCACCTCGATGGCGGCGCCGCACATCGCCGGTGTCGCCGCGCTGATGCTGCAGGCTCGCCCCGACCTGACCCCGGCGCAGATCGAGTACATCCTGAAGTCCTCGGCGACCAAGCTCACCGTCCCCAATCCTTGCTTCAGCAGTACCGGCCGGCCGCGCATCTCCTATATCAATGCGGACGCGACGCACCCCTACGACGGGGCGAACTACGAAAGCGGCCACGGTTTGGTCGATGCCTACGCCGCGGTGCGCGGCGGGCAATCGTTCTCCGGGATCCCCGCAGCCCCGCCGGTCGAGCCGATCCCAACCTCGTTCATCGTCGCGCACCCGAGCGTGGACGTCGCCGACCGCCTGTACCTGCGTCCCGACCGGACGATGAGTCCTGGCTTCCCCGACGGCGCGCAGACCGCGACCGCGATCCCGTTGGAGACGAACGTGCCGGTGAGCTTCGACGCCGCGCCATCGTCGGTGGCGCGTGAAGTGTCTGGTCTCGTCGTGAATGCATGGATCGGCACGACCAGTGAGGCGTGCAAGGTGTCCGTTACCCCCTTCCGGGTGCGCGCCGACCTGTACCGTGTGCAGTCCTCCGGCGCCGCAGAACACATCGCCGCCGCGCGCCAGCTCGGGCGCTTCGTCTGTCCGGCCGCCCCGTTCGAGCGCACGTTCATCTTCACGCCGGCCGCCGCGGTGAACCTGCAGCCTGGCGAGCACATCCGCGTCGCCGTCCGGTACGAGCAGGTCAGTCCGCTGCCTGCCGGTCCCACCCCGGCGCCCTTACGCGCGCTGCTGTGGCTGAACGGCCCCTACACCGCGAGTTACGTCGGACTGGGCGACGGTGTCCCGATCCCCGAGATCGACTCCGCCGAACATTGCCTGCAGCGCCAGGACTGTGTGGATCTGAGTCCGACCGCGCCGATCGGTGGTGTCGTGTGCGGACGCTCGGTGTTCGACGTTCGGTGGCACGGCGCGCCCGGTACGGGCATCGCGGTGGAATGTGACGCCGTCGTGGTGTCATGCGTCGTTCCCGGGCTACCGACGGATCCTGCAGCCGAGTGCATCGATCAGTCAGTGCGAGGCAGTGCGCTCGACCACGACTACGGCTACTGCTACGCGATCCTGCCCCCCGGAACCGCCGGCGGGTCAGGCAGGTGTAACTCCGTCCGGCTGGTGGACGACGACCCCCAAGAGATGATCTCCTGATCGGAGCCGCGCAGATGACCGCCACACGAAGCTCACACCGCGCTGGGATCATCACCTGCCTGGTCACCTCGATCGTCGCCGCGCTGGCGATGGGTGGAGCGCGCGCTGCGGGCGCGCCGCGCGGGATCCACATCGCGCTCGGAGCGGATGCGGCGACCAGCGCCACGATCACGTGGTTCACCGACACGCTGCAGGACCCCGGTAGCGCGCTGGAGTACGGCACCACGCCGTCGCTGGGGTCCTCGGCGACGGGAACCTCTTCGCCGACGCCCGGCGTGCAAGCTCGTACGCACGACGTGTCGCTGAGCGGCCTCGCCCCTGGAGGGACCGTGTACTACCGGGTCGGCGGCTCCACCCAGATCCGTTCGTTCCACACGGCACCGCCAGCAGGCGCGCCGTTCACCTTCACCGTCTTCGCCGACCACGGGCGCACGCCGCAGAGCATCAGTACGGTCGCCCAAGCGCTCGCCGAGGACCCAGACCTCGTCCTGATGCCCGGCGATCTGTCCTACGCGAACGGCGACCAGCCGGACTGGGATACCTGGTTCGACATCATGGAGCCGCTCGCCGCGACGCGTCCGGTGATGGTCGCGCCCGGCAACCATGAGACCTCCAGCGAGGGCTCCAGCGCCACCTACCGCAACCGCCTCGCCATGCCCGGCGACGAGCTCTTCTACAGCTTCGACTACGGGAACACCCACGTCCTGGTGCTCCATTCGACGCTGACGCACGGCGCCGCCGAGGGAGTGCTTCCGGGGATGCTCGCGTTCGCCGAGGCGGACCTGATCGACGCGTCGCAGCGCAAGAGCGCGGGTGACATCGACTTCATCGTCGTGATGCAGCATCACCCGTTGTACGGAAACATGGCGGCCGAGACCATCGAGGCGGAGCGGCAGCGCAACGTCCCGCTCATCGCCGCCGAGGAACGGTTGCTGCAGCTCTACGACGTCGACGTGTTACTCACCGGTCACAACCATCATTTCGAGCGTTCCAAGCCGATGGTGGCCGGACAGCCGACGACAGATGAACGGCGCTCCTACGTCGATCCGACCGGCTACGTCGAGGTGATCACCGGCGGCGGCGGCAACAGCCTCTACAGCTTCCGCGACCCCAACGACTTCGCGTCCTGGTCGGCGGCCTACGCGAAGTGCTTCCACTACATGGAGTTCCGCATCGAAGGCTCGACGTTGAGCGCGGACACGATCTCGAGCTCCGACAACTGCTTCATCCGCGGCACCGAGTACCCGACCGGCTCGCTCATCGACACGTTCTCGATCACCAGGAGCTAAGGATGCGCACACTGATCATCGCGGCGGTGCTGACCGCGGGGCTCGTCCCCGGTGCGGCGTCGGCCACCAACACGACCGGGACCGTACTGCTGCCGACGGGGACCGCTGTATCCGACGGCAACGCGCGTCCGGCCCGCTGCACCTACCAGCTCGACCAGCAGGGGATCTTCGGCTGGGTCATCACCGAGCTGACCCCCGGCGCCGTCTTCGAGCTCGACGGCACCGGCCCCGTCGCCGACGTCGATATCGACTTCTTCCGCGTCGTGACGACGTGCGATCAGGATCCGATCCGGACCGCCGAAGAACACGACAACCGAACCGGGGACGAGAAGGGCGTCGTGCCGCAGGGCGCGACCGCCGCGATCGTGACGCTGCGGACAGGCGTCAACGTGGCGTTCACCTATGAGGAGTCGATCGTCGGATGAGAAAGCTCGCCGTAGTTCTCGCCTTGTCGGCACTGGTGATTCCGTCGCCGGCGCGTGCCGATGTCACCCACACGGGCGACTACGTCATCGCGCTTCCGTACGGTGTCTACACCGACACGCGCGCCGGCCTCGGGATCGGCGGCTTCATCTTCCCGGCGGGTGGCAAGCCGGTGAAGATCAAGGTTGCGGACGCGACCGGGAACACCGTGTCGGTACGGGTGTGCCAGGACGTCGACCGCAGCGGGGTCTGCGATGACAACGAGCGCTTCAAGTTCTGCGCCGCACCCAACATCACCTATGACATCCCTCAATTCGGGCAGCCATGGAATACCACGACGAACATTGCGGTGTTCGTCCGGTCCATGGTTCCCAGCGAGTGCGGCGGGAACCCCGCGTCCAGCGGCAGGATCACACTGACGACGCGCTAGTCGTCGAGGTCGGTCAGCCCTTCACGCGGCGCGCACACCAGCGCGGCCATGTTCCCTTCGGGGTGGCGGTTCTCGCTCATCAGCTGGTGACACTCGCCGATCGCCTCGAAGCTGAAGGTGCGCGCCAGGCACGGGTCCACCTTCCCTTGCACGACGAGATCGTTGAACGCATAGGAGTTGTCGTCGTTGGCGAAATGGGACCCCTGGAACCGCTTCTGGCGCATCCACAGGTAGCGCAGATCGACGGTCGCGTTGTAACCGGAGGTGCCGGCGCAGATGACGACCATGCCGCCGGTCTCGCAGAGGAAGATAGACGTCGGGATGGTCGACTCGCCGGGATGTTCGAACACGATGGTGGGACTGCGCTTCTCGCCCAGCGCGTCCCAGAACGCCTTCCCGAACTTCTTCACGCCGCCGAGCCAGGTGTTGTAGGCGTCGTTGTCGGTCCAATGCGGGAGCATGCCCCAGTGGTCGAACTCCTTGCGGTTGATGACCCCCACCGCGCCGAGCCGCTTGCAGAACTCGACCTTGTCGTCGCTGGAGACGACGGCGACCGGCTTCGCGCCGACAGCCGCCGCGAGCTGGATCGCCATCGAGCCCAGTCCGCCCGCGCCGCCCCAGACCAACACGGGATCGCCCTCCTTCAGCACGTTGGGCGTCCAGTGATGGAGCATGCGGTAGGCGGTCGCGCCGACCAGCGTCGGGGCTGCCGCTTGCTCCCACGACAGATGGGGAGCCTTGGGCATGCATTGATGGGCCTGCACCTTGGTGAACTGTGCGAAGGATCCCCAGTTGGTCTCGTAGCCCCAGATCCGGAAGCTCGGGTGGTACATGGGATCCGCGCCCGGCTTCACGGCGTCGACGTCCCACGCCCCGCAATGGATCACGACACGATCGCCGACCTTAACGTTGGTGACCTGCGAGCCGACCGCGTAGACGATCCCCGACGCGTCGGAGCCGCCGATGTGGAAGTCGTCGGGCTCGCCGAGCTTGCCGTGCACCTTGCAGACGTCGATGGGGATGCCCTTGGCGGCCCAGACGTTGTTGTAGTTGATGCCGGCGGCCATCACCAGGACCAGCGCGTCGTTCGGGCCGACCTCGGGCACCGGAACCTCTTCGACCTGGAACGCCTTCTCCGGCTCGCCGTAACGTTCCGGGCGGATCACCTGCGCGACCATGCGTGCGGGAACCTCGCCGATCGGCGGGATCTCTCCGATGTCGTAGACGTCCTTGGCCACGGCAACCTCCTCGGGGATGGCTGAGGGGAAGGATTGCCCCGCGACGCGCCGCCGTCAAACCGGCGACGTTGACGCTACGCCGTGACGACGATCGTCTTAGCGACCTTGTCGTGCAGCGTCTGCTTGTGCTGGTCCCAGAGGGGCCATAGCAGATCGATGAACGATCCGAAGGGTACGAACCCGATGAGGGTTGCGATGAACCACCGCATGAACGCCTCGCCGTACCCGATCGGACCGGCGTCGACGGCTCGCACGACCTTGATGTTGACGGCCATCTTGCCCAGCGTTTGGCCTCTGGAACCTTCCATCAACGGCTTGTAGACGACCGACGCGAGACCGAACAAACCGAAGACGACGGCGGGTCCCAAGTTGTCGCGGGCAGCGAGGATGCCCGCCAGGATGAACAGGATCACGAGGATGATGACGCCATCGATCAGGAAGGCGCCGACGCGCTGACCGTAGCTGGCATACGGCGCCGCCACGACGGGTCCCCCGATCGCATCGAGCGGGTTGGGGCGGTGACCGGGCCCAGGGTGTCCACAGTTGGGACACGAGACCGCTTGCGGAGAGATCTCCTTGCCGCAGTTCTGGCAGAACGCCATCTGGCACCTCCTCGCGCGCCATCGTGATGGGTCGCACCCCCCAGCGCAAGGACGTCGGGTGTTTCCGGCTACGACCGCTTCGGCGAGCGATGCTGGGCGCGGCGCGCGGCGATGAGCTTGTCCGTCGGCTCGGGGCGCGCCCGCTCCCCCGGCTTGCGGCGGTTCGCGGCTGCGGCCAGCCCGATGAGCTCGAGCGCGAAGCCTGCGTCGGCCTTCGTCTTGATCGCGATCTGGATCCAGTCCCCGCCGCGCGTCGCGACCCGCGCGTCATCGCGCAGGCGCGCCCGATGCTCGCGGTAGAGCGCGCGGGTCAGACGCAGATCGAGCATGCCGTCGGCGTCCACATGGAGGAACTCACGCCCCTCGACCCAGTACGCCGGCGCGGGACCGAACTGCGATGGGTGCTCCTCGACGGCGGGCATGCGCAGCACCGAGCGGACGAGAGAGTCGATCGGCGAGCCCATGGTCGAGAAAATACAAGAGGGGCCATCGTCGGCCCCTCTTGAGAAGTTCGCTAGACGCTTACGGCTTGGAGCGGCCGTTCGTGTCGCCTTCCTTGTTCGGGTCGTCGGGGTTCCCGCCGATCCCCTTGGGGTTGTTGTCGGTGTCCATGCAGAACGTCCAAACATCCGCCGGACCCGCCATCTCGCCCTCTTCGTCAGTTTCGTCATCACCGTCGTTGTCGACGCCGTCGTTCTCCCCGATCTCGGTGGCGAACTCGGTGAACGCGGTCGACTTGCGCTTGTTCGCCTGACCGTTCTCGGAGCCATTGAAGTACGCCGTGCAGTGGCCGTGCGTCGGTTCCGCACTTGCCAAACTTCCAGCAAGCGCAACAACGAGCGCGGCGAGCATCATCACTGCCTTACGCAAAATGCTTCCCCTCCCCTCACGTAGGTAACTCAGGAGGGAGATACTACGTAAAGGTGGCCCAGTCAGGTCAACCAGGCAGGCTAGACAAATTGGGACAAAGAAGTAAGCAGCCGCCCTTGTACTATGTCGCGACCATGACGCAGACCTACACACTCACCGAAGAGCAGGAGCAGTTCCGCGGGGTCGTCCGTGAGCTCGCCGAGGCCAAGATCGCACCTCGCGCTGCCGAGATCGACGAGCGCGACGAGTACCCGTCCGACATGCACAAGCTGCTGGTCGACAACGACCTGATGGGCATCGGGTATCCCGAAGAGTACGGCGGAAGCGGCGGCCCGATGGACTTCGTGATCTTCATCGAGGAGATATCCCGTGTGTCCGCCGGCGTGTCGCTGATCCCACTCGTGAACCGCCTCGGCGCGATCCCGGTGATGCTTGCCGGCAACGAAGAGCAGAAGAAGGAACTGTTGCCCGCCATCGTGCGCGGCGAGCGCCAGATGGCCTACTGCCTGACCGAGCCCGGCAGCGGCAGTGATGCCGCGGCGATGCGCTCGCGCGCGATCGCCGACGGCGACGGCTGGGTGCTGAACGGAACGAAGCGCTTCATCACCAACGCCGGTGTCGCCGACACCTACACCTACTTCGCGGTGACCGACACCGAGGCGAAGAAGGGCAAGAACATCTCGGCGTTCATCGTGCGAGCCGGTCAAGCCGGCTTCGGCATCGGGCGCGAAGAGCACAAGATGGGGATCCGTGGATCACCGACGCGCGAGGTTGTGTTGGACAACTACTTCGCGCCGGGCGGCGACCTGCTGGGCGACGTCAACATGGGATTCACCTATGCGATGCGAACGCTCGACTACTCGCGCCCCACGATCGCCGCGCAGGCGCTGGGCATCGCCCAGGGCGCCTTCGACGCCGCGCTGGCATACGCGAAGGAACGTCAGCAGTTCGGCCAGTCGATCGCGAGCTTCCAAGGGATCCAGTTCATGCTCGCAGACATGGCGATGGCGATCGAGGCGTCGCGCCTGCTCGTCTACAAGTCGGCGGCGAAGGTCGTGAACAAGGAAGCGGACGTGAGCTACTGGGCAGCGATGGCGAAGTGCTTCGCATCCGACACCGCGATGAGGGTCACGACCGACGCGGTGCAGATCCTCGGTGGATACGGCTACGTCAAGGAGTTCCCCGTCGAGCGCATGATGCGTGACGCGAAGATCACCCAGATCTACGAAGGAACGAACCAGATCCAGCGGGTGGTCATCGCGCGCTCGCTGGAGCGCGGACAACGGATGGGTTGATCGAGGGGTGATGCCATGAGTCGTGTCGAGCCGCCACATGCAGCCGATGAGCGCACGATGCTCATGGCCTGGCTCGAGTTCCACCGCGAGACGATGGTGGAGAAGATCACCGGACTCACCGAGGAGCAAGCGCGATGGAAGCCCGCCCCGACGGCGAACTCGCTCCTGGGGCTGATCCTGCATCTCGCCAACGTGGAGCACTGGTGGTTCTCGGAGTGCTTCGCCGGCAACCCCGACGTCTTCCCGACGTGGGGCGACCCCGACGACCGAGACTACGACTTCAAGCCGACGCCCCAGCACACGATCGAGGGCGCGATCGAGCTGTACCGGCAGTGGTGGACGACCGGCAACGAGATCGCGGCCGCGGGTGATCTCGACGCGGTGGCCCAACACCCGCGCAGTCAGAAGAAGGGAACGACCTTGCGGTGGATCCTCGTCCACATGATCGAGGAGACCGCGCGCCACGCAGGGCACGCCGACATCACGCGCGAATTGATCGACGGGAAGATCGGCGACTGAACGGACCTCGGATCGGCGTCGTCGGCACGTCGGGGGCGGGCAAGACCACCACGGCGGCGCGCATCGCTCGCGCCCTTTCCATCCCCCACATCGAGATGGATGCCCTGTTCTGGAAACCCGACTGGCGCGAGACACCTCGCGACGAGTTCGCCGTCCAGATGGCCGACGCGTTGTCCGGCGAGACCTGGGTCTGCGACGGCAACTACTCGAGCGTGCGACACGCCGTCTGGCCAAGGCTCACCCACGTCGTGTGGCTCGATCTCCCGAGGCCGATCGTTCTCCGGCGTGTCGTGGTTCGCTCACTGCGCCGCGCGATCACCCGTGAACCACTGTGGGCAGGCAACCGGGAACGGTGGAGCCTGTTATGGAGCCGTGACGGCATCATATGGTGGTCGTGGACGACCTGGAAACCCAACCGAGTGAAGGTCGGCGATGCGATGCGCGCGCCGGAGTACTCCCACATCCGGTTCGTCCGGTTGTGCTCGAGCCGCGAGGTGAAGCGATGGCTTCGCGGGATCCGCGGGTTCTTCCCGCCTCCACCGGTAGACTGAGGCGCTCTTCGATGGTGACGGAAGGAGGCGACAAGGCGGTGCTGGGTGACCCCGGACCGGGTCG
Organism: Actinomycetota bacterium; assembly: GCA_046716205.1. Taxonomy (GTDB): domain Bacteria; phylum Actinomycetota; class AC-67; order AC-67; family AC-67; genus JBKJXT01. Next base: position 2,178 of record JBKJXT010000198.1, on the reverse strand, counting down.
TTCGCGACCCAACCCCGACGCCGGAGCGCCGCAGGCGCCCCCGGCCTCCTCGTCGTCCCCCGAGCCGCCGACCGACGACACGCCGGAGGACGACCCCGACCCCGGACCGAGACCGATCCCGTACCTCCTCTGCCGCCCGCCGCGCCGCCGACGTCACCGGGCGCGCAGCAACCGCCACCACGCGCGCGACGACCGCGCCCGCGCGCGCGCTGGCAACCACCTTCAGGTACTGGCGCGCCGAGCGCACCACGCTGCGCCACGGGATGATCTCATTGTCGATCTCGGCGCTCGGAACGATCCCTACCGGCCTGGTGCTGGGCGCTGCGACCGGTCGGCTCCAAGCACTGCCCGGTCTGGTGATCCTGATCCCCGCGGCGATCGGGATGCGCGGCGCGATCTTCGGAGCGCTGGGCTCGCGGCTGGGAACCGCGATGCACGCGGGACTGCTGCGCTTCAACCGGGACCGCAGTGGCAGGCTGGCACAGAACGCGTACGCGGCGATGCTGCTGACGTTCATCACCTCGCTGATGCTTGCTGCGGTGGCGCGCCTGGTCGGCGTCGCCACCGGCCTGCCCAGCATCAGCATCTGGGACTTCGTCGTGATCAGCGTGCTGGGTGGCGTGATCTCCAGCGCGGTGATCCTCGTGCTGACGGTGCTGCTTGCGCGGGTCGTTTCGACACAGGAGTGGGACCTCGATTCGGTCGCCGCGCCGTTGATCACGTTCATGGGCGACCTCATCACCCTGCCCGCGCTCTTCCTCGCGTCGTTCGTCGCGCTGCAGGGGAACGTGACGCTGGGGGTCGGGATCGTCTGCGCGATCGTGTGCCTGTATGCGGGATGGCGCGCGTTCCGCACCGACCGGCCGATCGCGCGCCGCATCATCCGCGAGTCGTTGGTGACCCTGATGCTCGCGGGTCTCGTGGACGCGGTCGCCGGGACCGTGATCGAGCACCGGCTGGACCGCTTCATCGCGTTCCCGGCGCTGCTGGTGATGCTGCCGCCGTTCCTGGAGAACGCCGGCGCGCTTGGCGGGATCGTCAGTTCGCGGCTCGCGTCCAAGCTCCACCTGGGCTCGATCAGGCCGCGGCTCATCCCTTCGCGCCTGGCGGCGTTGGACATCTCGCTCGCAGGTCCTTGGTCGCTGTTGAACTTCGCCCTGATCGGCGCATCCGCGCATCTCGTCGCCGAAGCACTCGGCAAGCCATCCCCGGGGATCGGACGCATGTTGCTCATCTCGTTGGTGGCCGGCCTGATGGCGACCGTGGGTGCTGCCCTCGTGGCCTACATCACCGCGGTCGCAACGTTCCGGTTCGACTTGGATCCCGATAACCATGCGATCGCGGCGGTCACCAGCAGCATGGACCTCATCGGGGTCATCTGTATCGTCGTTACCCTCGCCCTCCTGGGAGTGCGTCCATGAGTGAACGAAGAACGGTCAAGGATCTGCTCACCGAGGCCAAAGACATCAGCGAGCTGATGGTCGACCTCGCGCACGCCGCGGTGTTCTTCGGCGACGACGACATCGGGGGCGAAGTGATGCGCCTGCGTGAGGAGCTGTCCTGGGTCGTGGCGCAGCTGCACGAGTTGTGCGTGCTGGCGGCGCGCTCCCCAGAGGACGCCGAAGCGATGGCGGGCGTGCTGCGCATGGTCGCATCGATCGACAAGATCGGCGACGCGGCGGAGGACATCGCGCGCGTCGTGCTGAAGGACCTCGGGATCCCGACGCAGCTGCGCGAGGACCTGCGGCACGCAGAAGAGGTCATCGCACGCGTGCGCGTTCGAGACGAGAACCAGCTTGAGGGCAAGACCCTCGCGGAGGCGGAGCTTCCGACCGAGACGGGCGGCATGTGGGTGATCGCGATCCGGCGCGACGTGTCTTGGATCTTCGGTCCCGAAGGCGATGAGATGCTGCGGCCGGGCGACGTCGTATTCGCTCGCGGGCCGGAAGAAGGCGTCGACCTTCTGCGCGAGCTTGCCGGCGCCCCGAAACGCATGCTCGGCGAACCGGCACCGCGCACCCTCACCGGTCTCGATCGGGCCGTGGACCTGCTGGTGGAGATGAAGAACGCCGGTGAAGTCGCGGTCGGGCTCGCGTATTCCGCGGTGCTCCTTCGCGACAAGGGTCTGGCCGCGGAGGTCGGCGCGATCGAAGACGCGACCGACGAGATGAACCACGA